>NZ_JBHVCT010000023.1:21214-79890 GCF_042803195.1 Streptomyces sp. NPDC057428 | reverse complement strand
TAAAACACTCATTCCCTCGGGCGGCCGGTTCTTTTTTTAACTCCCCCCGGGGGCCCGGCCCCCCCGCGGGGGGGGGGGGCGCCGGCCCCCCGCCGCCCCCCCCGCGTCTCACCCGCCCGCCGTGGGCGCCCTGCGGCTGCCCGCTACGGGCGTCGCGCCGAGGTGACCCGGTAGACGTCGTAGACGCCCTCCACGCCCCGCACGGCCTTCAGGACGTGTCCCAGGTGCTTCGGGTCGCCCATCTCGAAGGTGAAGCGTGAGGTGGCCACCCGGTCGCGGGACGTCTGTACCGCCGCCGACAGGATGTTCACGTGCTGGTCGGACAGGACACGCGTGACGTCGGAGAGCAGTCGCGAGCGGTCCAGCGCCTCGACCTGGATGGCGACGAGGAAGACCGACGACTGGGTGGGCGCCCACTCGACGTCGAGGATCCGCTCCGGCTGCTGCGAGAGCGAGTCGACGTTGACGCAGTCCGCCCGGTGGACGGAGACGCCACTGCCCCGCGTGACGAACCCGATGATCGGGTCGCCGGGAACGGGCGTGCAGCAACGGGCCAGCTTGACCCAGACGTCATCGACGCCCTTGACGACCACACCCGGATCCGCCTTGGCGCGGCGCTTGTTGCGACCGTGCGAGGGCGGGGAGCTCTCCGCCAGGTCCTCGTTGGCCGCGTCCTCACCGCCCAGTGCCTGGACGAGCTTCTGGACGACGCCCGCCGCGGCGACATGACCCTCACCGATGGCCGCGTACAGCGAAGAGATGTCTGGATAGCGCATCTCGTGCGCGAGCGTGACGAGGGAGTCGCCGGTCAGGATCCGCTGGATCGGCAGGTTCTGCTTGCGCATCGCCCGCGCGATGGCGTCCTTGCCGTGCTCGATCGCCTCGTCGCGACGTTCCTTGGAGAACCAGGCGCGGATCTTGTTGCGTGCCCGGGGCGACTTGACGAACTGGAGCCAGTCGCGCGAGGGCCCGGCGCCGGCGGCCTTCGACGTGAAGACCTCCACGAGGTCACCGTTGTCGAGCGTCGACTCCAGCGGTACGAGCCGCCCGTTGACCCGTGCCCCTATGGTCCGGTGCCCGACCTCCGTGTGAACCGCGTACGCGAAGTCGACCGGCGTCGCACCGGCGGGCAGCGCTATCACGTCGCCCTTCGGCGTGAAGACGAACACCTCGTTGCGCGACAGGTCGAACCGCAGGGACTCCAGGAACTCGCTGGGGTCCTCGGTCTCCTTCTGCCAGTCCAGGAGCTGGCGCAGCCATGCCATGTCGTTGACGGTGTCCTGGCCCCGGCCGCCCGTGTTCCTGGGCACGTCGGTACGCACCTTGGAGGCGCCCGCGACGGCCTCCTGCTTGTACTTCCAGTGCGCCGCGATGCCGTACTCGGCGCGGCGGTGCATGTCGAACGTGCGGATCTGGAGCTCGACGGGCTTGCCGCTGGGACCGATCACCGTGGTGTGCAGCGACTGGTACATGTTGAACTTCGGCATCGCGATGTAGTCCTTGAACCGCCCGGGCACCGGATTCCACCGGGCGTGGACGGTGCCGAGCGCCGCGTAGCAGTCGCGGACGGTGTCGACGAGGACGCGGATGCCCACCAGGTCGTAGATCTCGGCGAAGTCGCGGCCTCGCACGATCATCTTCTGGTAGACGCTGTAGTAGTGCTTCGGGCGGCCGGTGACGGTGGCCTTGATGCGAGCGGCCCGCAAATCGGCCTGCACCTCGTCGGTCACTATGGCGAGGTACTCGTCACGCTTGGGCGCGCGCTCGGCGACGAGGCGGACGATCTCGTCGTACATCTTGGGGTAGAGGATCGCGAAGGCGAGGTCCTCCAGTTCCCACTTGATGGTGTTCATGCCCAGGCGGTGGGCCAGCGGCGCGTAGATCTCGAGGGTCTCGCGGGCCTTCTTCTCCTGCTTCTCCCGCTTGAGATAGCGCATGGTGCGCATGTTGTGCAGCCGGTCGGCGAGCTTGATGACCAGGACCCGGGGGTCCTTGGCCATGGCGACGACCATCTTGCGCACGGTCTCGGCCTGCGCGGCCTCGCCGAACTTGACCTTGTCGAGCTTGGTGACGCCGTCGACGAGCAGGGCGACCTGCTCGCCGAAGTCCTTGCGCAGGGTGTCGAGGCCGTACTCGGTGTCCTCGACGGTGTCGTGCAGCAGCCCGGCCATCAGGGTCGCCGGGTCCATGCCCAGCTCGGCGAGGATGGTGGTGACGGCGAGCGGGTGGGTGATGTAGGGGTCGCCGCTCTTGCGCTTCTGGCCGCGGTGCCAGCGCTCCGCGACCTGGTAGGCGCGCTCGATCTGCCGCAGGGTGGCGGACTCGATCTTGGGGTCGTTGCCCCGGACCGTACGCAGAAGGGGTTCGAGGACCGGGTTGTACGGGCTGGATCGCTGTACGCCCAGTCGGGCGAGCCGCGCCCTGACCCGGTTGGAGGAGCCTCCCGACCGGCCGGTGGCCGCCGGCGGGGTATTGGCGGGCTTGGCCGGGGGCTTCGCGGCGGGAGCGGGCGCCGGGAACGTGGGCGCGGGAGGCTTGACGGCCGGTGCGGGCGCCAAGGAGCCGGTCTCCCCGGCGGGCTTCGCCGGGGGCGCGGCGGCCTTGGTGCCCGGAGGCGGCGTCGGCTTGGCCGGAGCGGCGGGCGTCCGGTCGGCTGCGGTAGCGGCGGGACCCTGCGCGTGCTCGCCCGTGGACCCGGAGTCGCCCACCCGGTCGGGCTTCGCCTTCCCGGGCGTGGCTGAGGCCTCCGCGGGCTTTTCGGGCTGCGGGGCGGCGACTGGCTGGGCCTCGTCTGGCAAGAGCGCTCCTCGTGCGGATCCGGGCTACCGGAAAGCCCATGGTAACGACCCCTGGGCAGGTCCTCGCCCGGGGACGGTGAACCCCTGACAACGCGGGACGGGTACCCGGATGTTCCCGGGTACCCGTCCTGTACGTCTCCACACCCGTGTTGTCACGGCACAGTGCAGGTCAGAGGGTGATCAGAGCCTCCAGCGGGGCACCGCGCAGTCCGGTCTCGAGCCGGGCACGGCCCGAGAGGAAGCCGAGCTCCATCAGCACCGAGACCCCGGCGACCTGCGCACCGGCCCGCCGGATGAGCTCCAGCGAGGCCTCCGCAGTGCCGCCGGTGGCGAGGACGTCGTCGATGACCATGACCCGGTCGTGGGCGGTCAGGTCCTCGGCGTGGATCTCGATCTCCGCCGTGCCGTACTCCAGCTCGTACGCCTGCCCGAGAGTGGCGCCGGGCAGCTTCCCCGCCTTGCGCACGGGCACGAACCCGATCCCGGACCGGACGGCGACCGGCGCGGCCAGGATGAACCCCCGGGCCTCGAGTCCGACGATCTTGGTGGCTCCGTGCAGCGTGCACAGTTCCGCGAAGAACTCCGTGAGGGCGGCGAAAGCGACCGGGTCCGCGAGCAACGGGGTGATGTCCTTGAACAGCACTCCGGGCTTCGGATAGTCCGGTACGTCACGGATCCGGCTGAGCAGCAGCTCCCTGGTCGCGTCGGTCACGCTCGTCACCGGCGGTTCCTGGGACTCCGGCCATGGCCTCCGGCCTGCCTGCGCTGGCCGACGACCGCGCCCGCGGGCTCGGTGTCCCCGTCGGAGTCCTGTGCCAGATCGTCGCGCCCGTCCTCGGCGGACTCGCCCTTGGCCGCGGCAGCGGCACGCTTGGCGAGGATGCGCTTCTTCAGTGCCTTTATCTGCGGCTCGCGTTCCTTCAGGTCGGCGACCAGCGGAGTGGCGATGAAGATCGAGGAGTACGCGCCGGCGGCCAGGCCGACGAACAGCGACAGCGAGATGTCGTTCAGCGTCCCCGCGCCCAGGACACCGCCGCCGATGAACAGCAGACCGGCGACGGGGAGCAGTGCGACGACGGTGGTGTTGATGGAACGCACCAGCGTGCCGTTGATGGACCGGTTGGCGATCTCGCTGTAGGTCCAGCGGGTCTGCTTGGTGATCCCCTTCGTGCCCTCCTTGAGGCTGTCGAAGACGACGACCGTGTCGTAGAGGGAGTAACCGAGGATGGTGAGCAGACCGATCACGGTGCCCGGGGTGACCTCGAAGCCGACGAGGGCGTACACGCCGACCGTGATCGTGATGTCGTGGATCAGCGCGACCAGGGCCGCGACCGCCATGCGCCACTCGAAGGCGATGGCCAGGTAGACCACCACGAGGACCATGAAGATCCCGAGGCCGGTCCAGGCCTTGTTCGCGATCTGCTCGCCCCAGCTGGGGCCGACCAGGTCCGCGTTGATCTTCGCCTCGGGGATGCCGAGGTCCTCGGAGAGCTGGGTCTTGATCTGGTCGGCCTTGGCGGTGTCGACCTCGGTGATCTGGATCCGGAGCCCGCCGTTGCCGAGCTCCTGGACGATCGCCTCGTGGCCGGAGGCGGCGACCGCCTCCTCACGGACCTGGGAGACCGAGATCTTGGCCTTGGTGTCCGTGGTGAAGACGGCACCGCCCTTGAACTCGATGCCCAGGTTGAGACCGCTGACCGCCAGGCCGACGATGGCCGTGATGGTGATCAGGATCGATACGCCGTACCAGATCTTGCGCTTGCCGATGAAGTCGTATCCGACCTCGCCACGGTAGAGCCGGGCGCCGAGATCGCCGAGTCGCGACATCTCACGCCTCCTTCGGGTCGGTAGGGGCGTTGACGCGGCGCGAACGGCGCAGCGGCGGCTTGGCGCCGAGCCGCTGCGGGTCCAGGCCGGACCACGGGTGACCGCTGCCGAAGAACTTCGTGCGGGCCATCAGGGTCATGACGGGCTTGGTGAAGAGGAACACCACGACCACGTCGAGCACGGTCGTGAGGCCGAGCGTGAACGCGAAGCCCTGCACCTTGCCGACGGTGACGAGGAAGAGAACGGCCGCGGCGAGGAACGACACGAAGTCGGACACCAGGATGGTGCGGCGGGCCCGGGGCCAGGCGCGCTCGACGGCCGGACGGAGCGTACGGCCCTCCCGGATCTCGTCACGGATGCGTTCGAAGTAGACGATGAACGAGTCCGCGGTGATACCGATCGCCACGATCGCGCCGCAGACGGCCGGGAGGTTCAGCGCGAAGCCGATGGCCGGGCCGAGCAGCGCCATGATCGTGTACGTCAGGATGCCGGAGGCCAGGAGGCTGAGGAGCGCGATGAGTGCCAGGCCTCGGTAGTAGGCCACCAGGTAGATGACGACCAGGGCCAGACCGATGGCACCGGCGATGAGGCCGGCCTGCAGCTGCTCGCCGCCGAGTGCGGCGGTGACGGTGGTGACCGTGTCCTCGCTGAAGGACAGCGGCAGCGCACCGTAGGAGAGGACGTTGGCCAGGTCCTCCGCGGACTGCTGGGTGAAGCTGCCGGAGATCTCGGCGCTTCCGCTGAGCGTCTCGTTCACCTGGGGCGCGGAGACGACCTCACCGTCGAGGGAGATCGCGAACTGGTTCTGCGGGGACTGCTGGGCGGACAGCTTCTTCGTGATCGTCTGGAACTTCTTGGAGCCCTTGTCGGTGAAGTCCATCGACACGAGCCAGATGCCGCGCTGCTGGTCGAACTGGGCCTTGGCGTCGTCGACGTCCGTACCGGAGACCTCGGCCGGGCCGAGGAGGTACTTGGCGTCGCCCTCGGAGCTGCACGCGACCGTGGGGTCCTCGGGCTTGACGCCGTCACCGGCGGCAGCGCGGGCCTTCTTGTCGGTGCAGTCAAGCTCCGTGAACTTCTTCTGGAGCGCTGCGGTGGCGGGGTCGGGGGCCTCGGTCGCCGCAGGGCTCTTCGAGGCCTCCGCCGCACCGGAGGTGCTGGCCTTGGGGGTCGGCGTCGCGTCCTTCTTCAGGGCGTCGGTGACGGCACGGCCCTGGGTGGTGGCGCCGTCCGAGGGGGTCGCCTTCGAGCCCGACGCGGGCTCCGGCTCCGTCGCCTTGGCGCTCGGCTTCGCCGAACCGGTCGCGGACGGGCTCGCGGAGCCCTCCGGGGTCGGTGTACCGCCCGTGACCGTCAGCACGGGCCGGAAGTAGAGCTGGGCGGTCGTGCCGACCTGCTCCCGGGCCTGCTTCGAGTTCGTCCCCTTGGGGATGTTGACGATGATGTTCGATGCGCCCTGGGTCTGAACCTCGGCCTCGGAGACACCCAGACCATTGACACGGCGTTCGATGATGGTGACCGCGGTGTTCATGTTGGTCTCGTTGATCGCGTCAGGCTTGCCGGGCTGGCTCTTCGCCTTGAGCGTGATCGATGTACCGCCGGCCAGGTCGATACCGAGCCGGGGCGTGGTGTGACCGGACAGGAAAATCCCGCCGGTCAGGGCGACCATGGCAATCAGGATCAGAGCCAGGGCACGGCCCGGCCTGCCCTGTCCACCGGTTGAGCCCCGGCCTTTCTTCGGTGCTGCCACCTTTTTGTTTCTCCCTGTCCAACCGCCCCGCGCCGGGTACGCGCCCGAGCGGCCACGAAGTGTTGTGAGGACCCGCCCCCGCAGAAGACCGCACGGCCCGTGAGACGCCGGGCACCCGAGGGTGCCCGGCGTCTGTGGGTCGTGGAACTACTTGGCGTCGCTCTCGCCGTCGGCCTTGGCGTCCTTGGCCTCTGCACCCTTGGCGTTCTTCGCCACGGTCTCGTCCTCGGCCTTCTTGCCCAGGTCGATCTTCGCGACGTCGTCGGCCGCGTCCGTGGACTCACCTTCGGTGAGCGAGGAGGCGTCGTCGGGCACGAGCGTGCTGTCGGAATCGTCGCCGTGGACGATGCGGTTGTACTCCGCGTCGTCCAGAACAGCACCGATGGAGTTCTTGGCGTAGACAGCGTGAACGCCGGGCGCGACCTCGAGGAGAACCGTGTCGTCCTGGATCTCCTTGACGGTGGCATACATGCCCCCGATCGTCCGGACGCCGGTACCGGGCTGCATTTCGGTGCGCATCTGCGCAGCCGCCTGCTGCTTCTTCTTGGCGGACCGGGTCATCAGGAACATGGCCCCGATGAGCACGATGAAGGGGAGGAGTGTCACGAGACTCACGGGACGGAACTTCCTTCGCACGACCACGCTGGGTTCACGCGGCCTGGTCTACGGGGGTGGGTACACCGACCTGTACGGGCGGCATCGGCGGAGTCTAAGCGAGTCCGCATCGTTGGAACAACGTCCAGCATCGCACCGCGGTTCCCCTGTTGGCCAACCCGTGAGCTGTCACGCCCCGAACAGGCCCTGTTGTCCCTTTACGCCGTGCTGCGGAGGCACGAGTCCGAGGTGCGCCCACGCCGCGGGGGTGGCGACCCTGCCCCGGGGTGTCCTGGCGAGCAGTCCCTCCCGCACGAGGAACGGTTCGGCGACCTCCTCGACCGTCTCGCGCTCCTCCCCCACGGCCACCGCGAGTGTGGAGAGTCCGACGGGGCCCCCGCCGAAGAGCTTCAGCAGGGCGCCGAGCACCGCACGGTCCAGGCGGTCGAGGCCCCGGGCGTCGACCTCGTACACCCGCAGTGCGGCGGCCGCGATGTCCCGGTCGATCTTCCCCTCGGCCTTGACCTGGGCGTAGTCCCGGACGCGGCGCAGCAGGCGGTTGGCGATACGGGGTGTGCCCCGGGAGCGTCCGGCGATCTCGGCAGCGCCTGCCGTGTCTATGGCTACGTCCAGGAGGCCGGCCGACCGGTGGATCACCCGCTCCAGTTCGGTGGGGGCGTAGAACTCCATGTGGCCGGTGAAACCGAAGCGGTCGCGGAGCGGGGGCGGCAGCAGTCCGGCCCTGGTGGTGGCCCCGACCAGGGTGAACGGCGGCAGTTCCAGCGGGATGGCCGTGGCGCCGGGGCCCTTGCCGACGATCACGTCGACCCTGAAGTCCTCCATCGCCATGTAGAGCATCTCCTCGGCGGGCCGCGACATGCGGTGGATCTCGTCGAGGAAGAGGACTTCACCCTCCTGGAGGGAGGAGAGGATCGCGGCGAGATCACCCGCGTGCTGGATCGCCGGGCCCGACGTGATACGGATCGGGGCGCCCATCTCCGCTGCGATGATCATGGAAAGGGTGGTCTTCCCGAGACCGGGGGCGCCGGAGAGCAGGACGTGGTCGGCCGTGGCCCCGCGCGCGCGGGCCGCCTTGAGGACCAGGTCGAGCTGTTCGCGGACCTTTTCCTGGCCGACGAATTCATGGAGGTCCTTCGGGCGCAGGGCGGCTTCGACCGCGGTGTCCTCGCCGTCCGCCCCGGCGGCGACCAGGCGGTCGTCCAGCCGCTCGTCGGTGAGGTCGCCGGTGTCGGGCCCGGTCTCGTCCCAGTTCATCTCGTCAGTCCCGCCTCGGGTGTTTCGGTACCGGTCCGTGCGGTGTCCCGGCCGGTGTAGGGGGCGCGTCGGCGCCCCCGGGGTCAGCGTGCGCGGTTGAGCGTCTGCAGGGCGGCACGGAGCAGCTGGGGCACGGGGGCCTGGCCTCCACCCGCGATCGCGGCCTCGGCCTGCGGCGCCACGGCGGTCACCGCCTCGTCCGCCTCGCGGGTCGCGTAGCCGAGGCCGATCAGGGCGGCCTGGAGCTGGTCTCGCCAGGAGGAACTCACGGCGGCGCCGACACCCTGCTGCCCGATGTGTGCGCCGACCGGCTCGCCCAGACGGTCCTTGAGCTCCAGGAGGAGCTTCTGCGCACCCTTCTTGCCGATGCCGGACACCGCGGTGAGGGCCTTCTCGTCCCCGGTGGCGACGGCGATGCGCAGAGCGTCCGGGCTGTGGGTGGCGAGCATGGCCTGGGCGAGCCGGGGACCGACACCGCTGGCGGTCTGGAGGAGTTCGAAGACCTGCCGCTCGTCGTCGTCGGCGAAGCCGTAGAGCGTGAGGGAGTCCTCGCGTACGACGAGGGAGGTGGCCAGCTTGGCCTCCTGCCCGATCCGCAGGCCCGCGAGGGTGCCGGGGGCGCACTGGATGGCCATGCCGATGCCGCCGACCTCGATCACGGCCGTGGTCGGAGCGAGGGCGGCCACCGGGCCGGAGACGAAGGCGATCATGCGGTGCGGCCTTTCAGCGTGCGATGGGCGGCGACGGCCTGCTGCAGTCGGTTCTGCGCGGGTGCGCGCCAGATGTGGCAGATGGCGAGGGCGAGCGCGTCGGCGGCGTCCGCGGGCTTCGGGGGCGCGTCGAGCCGCAGCAGACGGGTCACCATGGATCCGACCTGCGCCTTGTCGGCGCGTCCCGATCCCGTGACGGCCGCCTTGACCTCGCTGGGGGTGTGCAGGGCGACGGGGATGCCGCGGCGGGAGGCGCACAGCATGGCGACCGCGCTGGCCTGGGCGGTGCCCATGACCGTACGGACGTTGTGCTGGCTGAACACCCGCTCCACGGCCACGGCATCGGGCCGGTGCTCGTCGAGCCACGCCTCGATGCCCCGCTCGATGCCGACCAGCCGGTGACCGAGCTCCGCGTCGGCGAGGGTGCGCACGACGCCGACGCCGATCATGGAGAGCGGCCCGCCGACGACGCCCTCGACGACTCCGACACCGCACCGGGTCAGCCCCGGGTCCACGCCCAACACCCGCATCTGAGGGCCCCCTCCGCCGCTCGGTCACCTGTTCCCGCAGGCTATCGGGTCGCACCGACAATGCGACGGGCCGACGGGGTGTGTCCCGTCGGCCCGTCGGCGTACCGCGTCTCACCGCCCTCAGGCGTCGACCTTCTCCATGACCTCGTCGGAGACGTCGAAGTTGGCGAAGACGTTCTGCACGTCGTCGCTGTCCTCCAACGCGTCGATCAGCTTGAAGATCTTGCGGGCGCCCTCTTCGTCGAGCTCGACCTGCATGGTCGGGACGAAGTTGGCCTCGGCCGAGTCGTAGTCGATGCCGGCGTCCTGGAGCGCGGTGCGGACCGCGACCATGTCGGTGGCCTCGCTGAGCACCTCGAACGTGTCGCCGAGGTCGTTGACCTCCTCGGCTCCCGCGTCGAGCACCGCTCCGAGGACGTCGTCCTCGGACAGTCCGGCCTTGGGGACGATCACGACGCCCTTGCGGTTGAACAGGTACGAGACCGAGCCCGGGTCCGCCATCGAGCCGCCGTTGCGGGTCATCGCGACACGGACGTCGGACGCGGCGCGGTTGCGGTTGTCGGTGAGGCACTCGATGAGCACCGCGACGCCGTTGGGGCCGTAGCCTTCGTACATGATCGTCTCGTAGTCGGCGCCACCGGCCTCGAGGCCGGCACCGCGCTTGACCGCCGAGTCGATGTTCTTGTTCGGGACCGAGCTCTTCTTGGCCTTCTGAATGGCGTCGAAAAGGGTCGGGTTACCGGACACGTCGGCGCCGCCCGTGCGGGCCGCGACCTCGATGTTCTTGATCATCTTCGCGAAGAGCTTGCCGCGCTTGGCGTCGATCACGGCCTTCTTGTGCTTCGTCGTAGCCCATTTAGAGTGGCCGGACATCTGCCTTCTCCTTCGCGTCACCAAAATCGATCCGAACCCGAGAGATCCTACCGGGATCGCATCAGCCCATGGCGCGCACCATGTCGGTGAAGAACGCGTGCAGGCGATGGTCCCCGGTCAGTTCCGGGTGGAACGACGTCGCCAGGGCGTTTCCCTGGCGTACGGCCACGATATGGCCACCGTGCATCGCGAGGACCTGGGCGCCGGCGCCCACGGACTCCACCCAGGGGGCCCGGATGAAGACACCGTCGACCGGCCCGCCGGGCACTCCGTCGACCTCGACGGCCGCCTCGAAGGACTCGTTCTGCCGCCCGAAAGCGTTACGGCGCACGATCATCTCGATGCCGCCGACGGTCTCCTGGCCCGAGCGCGGGTCGAGGATCTTGTCGGCGAGCAGGATCATCCCGGCGCAGGTCCCGTACACCGGCATCCCGGCCGCGACCCGCTCGCGCAGGGGTTCCATCATGCCGAAGAGGACGGCGAGCTTGGACATGGTGGTGGACTCGCCACCGGGTATGACGAGCCCGTCGACCTCGGCGAGCTCCTCGGGCCGCCGGACCGGCCTGGCCAGGGCGTCCGCCATGGCCAGAGCCGTCAGGTGTTCCCGTACGTCGCCCTGCAGAGCCAGGACTCCGATGACAGGAGTGTCGTCCATCGGTGCTTACCAGCCACGGTTGGCGTAGCGCTCGGCCTCGGGCAGCGTGTCGCAGTTGATGCCGACCATGGCCTCACCGAGGTTGCGCGACGCGTCCGCGATGACCTTCGGGTCGTCGTAGAAGGTGGTGGCCTTCACGATGGCGGCGGCACGCTTGGCCGGGTCGCCGGACTTGAAGATGCCGGAGCCGACGAAGACGCCCTCGGCACCGAGCTGACGCATCAGGGCCGCGTCCGCGGGGGTGGCGACACCGCCCGCGGAGAACAGGACGACGGGCAGCTTGCCGAGCTCGGCGACCTCCTTGACCAGCTCGTACGGGGCGCGCAGGTCCTTGGCGGCGGCGTACAGCTCGTTGTTGTCGAAGCCGCGCAGCCGGGCGATCTCGTTCTTGATCTGGCGCAGGTGGCGGACCGCCTCGACGACGTTGCCGGTGCCGGCCTCGCCCTTGGAGCGGATCATCGCCGCACCCTCGGCGATGCGTCGCAGGGCCTCGCCCAGGTTGGTGGCGCCGCAGACGAAGGGGGTGGTGAAGGCGAACTTGTCGCTGTGGTTGACCTCGTCGGCCGGGGTGAGGACCTCGGACTCGTCGATGTAGTCGACGCCGAGGGACTGGAGCACCTGGGCCTCGACGAAGTGGCCGATGCGGGACTTGGCCATGACGGGGATGGAGACGGCCCCGATGATCTCTTCGATCATGTTGGGGTCGGACATCCGGGCCACGCCGCCGTCCTTGCGGATGTCGGCGGGCACCCGCTCCAGGGCCATGACGGCCACGGCGCCCGCGTCCTCGGCGATCTTCGCCTGCTCGGCGTCGACGACGTCCATGATCACGCCGCCCTTGAGCTGCTCGGCCATGCCGCGCTTGACGCGGGCGGTGCCGGTGGCGGGGGTCTCGGCGGACTGCGGGGTGCTGGGAAGCGTGGACACGGATCGACCTCACTGGGGTGAAAGACTGGGGTTCCTACACCCTTGAGCAAACGCTCCGGGACCGGTCCACAGCAAGGGCCAATGAGGAGCGCGTGGATCGTTCCGTCCGCCCCTCAGCTTCCCGGGCGGTCCGCCAGAGCGACCGGCGGCTCGTCGTCCATCTCGAAGGCCAGCGGGAAGGGCGCGTGGCCGGCGAGCCTGAACAGTCTCACCGTCCGGTGCCTGCGCAGTGCGCGGGCGGCGCGCACGGAGTCGTTGTGGAACCTGCGCGCCATCGGTACCCGGCGCACGGCGGCGCCCAGTTCCCTCGCCGCGTCCTCGCCGCCCGGGAACTCCTTCACCGCCTCGACCTGCACGGACTCGCCGAACACGGCGCGCAGGGCGGTACTCAGCTCGCTCTCGGCGACCTCGCGCTGCTCCTCCGCCGCCTGCCGGGCCGCGTGCGCGGCCTCGTACAGCACGATGGACGCCGCGGGGTCCAGGACACCGGCCGTGGCCAGCTCCTGGGTGACCGAGGCGCGGCGCAGCAGCTGGGCGTCCAGCGCCGCGCGTGCCGCGTCGATGCGGGCGTGGAGCCGGTCGAGCCGCCCGGCGGTCCAGCTCAGGTAAAGGCCGATCGCGACGAGTGCGACGACGGTCCAGATGAGGATTTCGATCACAGGCGGCAAGGCTACCGTCGGCGGCGGCCGCTGGTTCCGGCCGGTACCCGCCTCACGACCTCGTCTCAGTCCCTGGCGAGACCGAACCGCGCACGCAGCCCCGAGCGCTCGTCGGTGTCCACCGCCGCGGAGCCGTCCGTGACCGTCTCGTACACGGACAGGATGTCCGCGCCCACCGTGGTCCAGTCGAAGCGGCGCACGTGCGCGCTGCCGCGCTCCCGGAGCCCGGCACGTCGTTCCGGGTCGCCGAGGAGCCGGATCGCCGCCGACGCCAGAGCGTCCGCGTCCTCGTTGGCGAACAGGTCGCCCGCGGCGCCCTGGTCGAGGACCTGGGCGAAGGCGTCGAGGTCGCTGGCCAGTACGGGCGCCCCCGCCGAGAGCGCCTCGACGAGGATGATGCCGAAGCTCTCGCCGCCGGTGTTCGGGGCGACGTAGACGTCGACACTGCGCAGCAGCCGTGCCTTGTCCTCGTCACTCACCATGCCGAGGAATTCGACGCGGCCGCGCAGCTCCTTCGGCAGCGAGGCGACGGCCTCCTCCTCGTCCCCGCGTCCGGCGACCAGCAGCCGGGTCTCCGGGCGGGCGGCGAGGATCGCCGGGAGTGCCTTCATGAGGACGGGCAGGCCCTTGCGGGGCTCGTCGATCCGCCCTATGAAGCCGAGCGTGCCGCCCTGCCACTCGGCCTTCGGCTCGGCTCCGGCGAAGAAGTCGACGTCGACGCCGTTGGGGATGACCACCGCGTCACCGCCGAGGTGCTCGACCAGGGTGCGCCGGGCGTACTCGCTCACCGCGATGCGGGCGCTGATCTTCTCCAGGGCCGGCTGCAGGATCGGATACGCCGCGATCATGGCGCGGGAGCGCGGGTTGGACGTGTGGAACGTGGCCACGATCGGTCCCCGCGCCGCCCAGCAGGTGAGCAGCCCCAGCGACGGCGAGGTGGGCTCGTGGATGTGGATGACGTCGAAGGTGCCCTCGTTCAGCCAGCGCCGGACCCGTGCGGCGGAGAGGAAGCCGAAGTTGAGCCGGGCGACCGAGCCGTTGTACGGGACGGGTACCGCCCGGCCCGCGGAGACGACGTACGGCGGCAGCGGGGTGTCGTCGTCGGCGGGGGCCAGCACCGAGACGTCGTGTCCGAGGCGGATCAGGTGCTCGGCGAGGTCCCGGATGTGGAACTGCACACCGCCCGGGACGTCCCAGGAGTACGGGCAGACGATGCCGATCTTCACGGCGTTTCCCCCTGGGGTCCCAGATCGGAGAGCCAGAGCCGCTGGAGCATGTGCCAGTCCTGCGGATGCTCGGCGATACCGGCGGCGAAGACGTCGGCCAGCGCCTGTGTCATGACGGACGTCTTCTCCGCGCGGGTACCCGACTCCGGTACGGCGACCGGCGGGTGCACACGTGCCCGCATCACCGGGGTGCCGTCGTACCAGAGGGTGACGGGAAGCAGCAGCGCGCCCGTCTGCTGGGCCAGCAGGGCGGGTCCGGCGGGCATGCGCGCGGTGTCGCCGAAGAAGTCGACCTCGACGCCGGATGCCGACAGGTCCCGGTCGGCGACCAGGCAGACCAGGCCGCCGGAGCGGAGCCGGCGCGCCAGGGTGCCGAAGGCGGCGCCGCCCTCGTGGGGGAGGACCTCCATGCCCAGCCCCTGGCGGTAGGCCACGAACCGGTCGTAGAGGGTCTCCGGCTTGAGCCGCTCGGCCACCGTCGTGAACGGCACCTTGAGGTCTGTGGTGACCCACGCCCCCGCCAGGTCCCAGTTCCCCAGGTGCGGCAGCGCGAGTACGACGCCCCGGCCCGCGTCCAGGGCCTCCGTCAGCCGGTGGGCATCGTGGACGTCGATGGACTCCTTGATCCGCTGCGGACTCCAGGTCGGCAGCCGGAAGGACTCCATCCAGTAGCGCATGTACGAGCGCATGCCGGCCTTCGAGAGCTCGGCGAGCCTGGCGGCGTCCGCGTCGGGAACCACCCTCGCGAGGTTCGACTCCAGGCGCAGGACGGACTTCCCGCGCCGTTCCCACACCTGGTCGGCCAGGGTCCGGAAGAGTGCGGTGGCGGCCGGTTCGGGAAGCTTCTTGACGGCGCCCCAGCCGAGACCGTAGAGCCCGTCGGTCAGTCGCTCCCTCATGTCGGATGCGGTGCCGGTCACTGCGCGGTCCCGCTCCCGGGTCCGGCGGGCCCGCCCTGGACGGCGGCCGCCGCGGCGTCCGCCTCGGCAGACTCCCTGCGCACTGTCACCACACGCTGGACCAGCGTCACCATGCTGCCCACGGCGACGGCCCACAGCGCGATCGGCAGCAGGATCTGGATCCCCGGGACCCCGAAGGCGTGCAGCCCGGCGAGGCCGGCCGCGACCAGCGAGATCACCAGCCGCTCGGCGCGCTCCACCAGACCGTTCACCGCGACCGGCAGCCCGATCGACTCGCCCCGGGCCTTCGTGTAGGAGACCACCTGACCGCTGGCCAGGCAGAAGATCGCGACCGCGCACATCACGTTGTCGTCACCGTCGCCCGCGTACCAGAGCGCGAACCCGGCGAAGATCGCCCCGTCCGCCACCCGGTCGAGCGTCGAGTCGAGGAACGCGCCCCACCGGCTGGAGATCCCGGCCTGGCGGGCCATGTTGCCGTCGACCAGGTCGGAGAAGACGAAGACCGTGATCACGATCGTGCCCCAGAAGAACTCCCCCATCGGGAAGAAGACCAGCGCACCTGCCATCACTCCGGCCGTGCCGACGAGTGTGACCGCGTCGGGGCTGACCCCGAGGCGGAGCAGCAGAGCGGCGAACGGTGTGAGGACACGCGTAAAAAATGCACGCGCGTACTTGTTCAGCATGGCCTTCCCGAGGTTCGGTGGGCACCGCATGGCCACTTCGGCCACCGGCCGCACCATCGTAGTCACCAGCCGTGCCGGTCAACGGCGGGGCACCCCGTCACGTCGGGTCTCCCGTATGTCCGGCCGCGCCGTACCCGACGGATGGACGGGGTCCGCCACGGGTGCGAAGCTCGAATGACCGCGGGCGTCGCCGAGACCGCCGCGTCGGCCTCCGGTCGTCCGCTCCCCAGTTCTCGCGGTATCGCGCCGCCGATCGGGAGGCACGCGTCATGGGCGACAGGACACACACGCACCCCGGAGCCGCCGGCAGGGCGACGGCGGCCGACCGGCCCGATTCCGTGCGGAACGTCGTGCTGGTCGGCCACAGCGGCTCGGGAAAGACCACCCTGGTCGAGGCACTCGCCCTGACGGCCGGAGCCGTCAACCGGGCCGGCCGGGTCGAGGACGGCGCCACCGTCTCCGACCACGACGAGATCGAGCGGCGCAGAGGGCGTTCCGTACAGCTCTCGCTGGTGCCGGTCGAGTGGGGCGGCTGTCGGGTCAATCTTCTGGACACCCCCGGCCACGCCGATTTCGTCGGGGAGCTGAGGGCCGGTCTGCGGGCGGCGGACGCGGCCCTCTTCGTGGTCTCGGCCGCCCAGGAGGCCGACGCCGTGCCAGGCACGACCCGCGCTGTCTGGGAGGAGTGCGCCGCGGTCGGGATGCCGAGGGCCGTCGTCATCACGCACCTGGACACCGCGCGAACCCCGTTCGACGAGATGACACGGGTCTGCGGCCGTGCCCTCGTGGGAGACGACCCCGACGCCGTACTCCCCCTGTACCTGCCGGTGCAGGGTCCCGAGGGCCCGGACGGGCACGCCCCGCTCACCGGGCTCACCGGGCTCCTCACCGGGCGGATCTTCGACTACTCCTCGGGGGAGCGGCGTGAGAGGCCGCCCGACGGCGACCGGCGGGCACCGCTCCTGCGGGCCCGCGACCGGCTCATCGAGGGGATCATCGCTGAGAGCGAGGACGAGACCCTGATGGACCGCTACCTGGGCGGCGGCGAGATCGGCACCGGGACGCTCGTCCGCGACCTGGAACGTGCCGTGGCGAGTGGGTCCTTCCACCCCGTGCTCGCCGCGGCGCCAGCCGCCCCGGGCGCCCGCCAGGGGATCGGCACGGTCGAGCTCCTGGATCTGATCACCGCCGGGTTCCCCGCGCCGTCGGAGCGCGTGATGCCCGCTGTAACCGGTCCGGACGGCACCGTCCGCCCCGCTCCTGTCTGCGATCCGGGGGCGCCTCTGGTCGCCGAGGTCGTGAAGACGGCTTCCGACCCCTACGTGGGCCGGGTCTCCCTCGTCCGCGTGTTCTCCGGCACCCTGCGCCCCGACGAGACCGTGCACGTGAGCGGGCACGGTCTCACCGGTCCCGCGGGCGGCTCGAGCCCCCACCACGAGGCCGACGTACGCGTCGGTGCCCTCACGGCTCCCTTCGGGAAGCAGCAGCGTCCCCTGGACAGCTGCGTCGCGGGAGACCTGGCCTGCGTGTCCAAGCTGACCGGGGCGGAGACCGGCGACACGCTCTCGGCCACCGGCGATCCGCTGCTGATGGAACCGTGGAGCATGCCCGATCCGCTGCTGCCGTTGGCGGTGCGGGCCCACGGCAAGGCCGACGAGGACAAGCTCTCGCAGGGCCTGGCCCGCCTCGTCGCCGAGGATCCCACCATGCGCCTGGAACGGAACCAGGACACCCACCAGGTGGTGCTGTGGTGCATGGGCGAGGCCCACACGGAGGTCGCGCTGGAACGCCTGCGCAGCAGGTACGGCGTACAGGTCGACGCGGAGCCCCACCGGGTCCCGCTCCGCGAGACGTTCGCCGCACGCGCCGGGGGGCGCGGACGGCACGTCAAGCAGTCGGGTGGCCACGGCCAGTACGCCGTCTGCGAGATCGAGGTGGAGCCACTGGCGCCGGGTACGGGGATCGTGTTCGTCGACAAGGTGGCCGGCGGTTCGGTGCCCCGGCAGTTCGTCGCCTCCGTGGAGAAGGGGGTGCGCGCCCAGGCCGCCCGCGGGGTCGCCGCCGGGCAGCCTCTGGTGGACGTGCGTGTCACCCTGCTCGACGGGAAGTCGCACTCGGTCGACTCCTCCGACGCCGCCTTCCAGGCCGCGGGCGCGTCGGCGTTGCGCGAAGCCGCTGCCGACGCCCGCGTCGAGCTCCTCGAACCCGTCGCGCGGATGGCCGTCATGGTCCCCGACGACTACGTGGGAGCGGTCATGGGCGACCTCTCGGGCAGGCGAGGCCGCGTCGTCGGCACCGAGCAGGCGACCGGGGGGCGCACCCTCGTGCGGGCCGAGGCGCCGGAGATCGAGATCGGCGGCTACACCGTCGATCTCCGCTCGCTGACGCACGGCACCGGCCGGTTCGACCGGGCGTACGCCCGGCACGAGCCCATGCCCCCACAACTCGCCGACCGCATCCGCGAAGCGCAGGAAAACGGTGCGAACGGGCACTAGCTGACTGGATACGACGCCTTCCCGCCGCCCTCCGTACCATCTGCGGGCGCCCGCCCCGTCCGGTCGATATGCTGTGATCCCAGCTCAGAAGGTGTGCGAAGGCCGGTAGTTGGGAACAGCCGCAGGAGCAGGCCGTGCGGGCGAGTGGGGGCGACAGTGGCCAACGACGGATTCGATTTCTCTCCTGGAGCGCAGATTCCGCTTCAGGGTTCGGGTGGGCAGGCGGTGGCGACCAACGCCCTCGCCTCCGCCGCGTACCGCGACAGCGATGTGAAGGAGATCCTCAAGGCCAACAGCGAGTGGCACAAGTCCGAGGTGAAGGCGGGCGAGTCCAAGCTGTTCAAGTCCGACTACTTCAAGCCTAATCTGGGCGAGGCGTTCTCCAGGGCCGTGCAGGAGCGCATGCTCGGCGGCGGCCGTGCGGCGCTCATCCAGTCCTTCGGCACCGACCCTCAGACCGTCGTAGAGCACTGCCTGTCGGCGACCCGGCTGCGAAAGGCGCGGGACACCAGGCTGACCATGATCACCGCGTTCTTCGGCATCGTCTTCCTGCCCGGTCTGCTGTTCTGGGTCCTCGCCTTCCGGCTGCGCGACTACCTCAACAAGTCCAAGGACACGTTCTTCAAGACCCTCGGCGGCATCCTGCTCGTCGTGTTCGGCGGCCTCGCGGCCGTCTTCCTGATCGCCATGCCGCTCACCGGGCTGCCGGCGCTCTATCTGCGTGCCTCGGCCGTCGCCCCGTTGATCGGCTGGCTGCTGGCCAAGCGGATCGCGGAGTCCTCAGTACGGGATCTGCGCGCCCGCTGGGGAGGGCTCCTCTCCGGTGCAGGCGTCAGCGCGAAGATCCCGGAGGCCGCACCCAAGAACCCCAACGAGACCGCACGCGAGGCCCTGCGGCAGGGGCTGGAGAAGCTGAGCGCCGAGCAGCAGTCGAACGCGATCTTCTACGCGGGCCCCAAGGGCATCCTCGGCATGGGCACCCGCTGGGGGAGCTGGCAGCTCGCCGAGGACCTCGCCCCCGAGGATCCCGCCAAGGAGATCCACCAGTTCCGCAGCTGGGACGTCGTACGCGCCATCCACGACCAGCTGAAGCTGCTGGAGCGCGGCCCGCTGAACACCGGCGGCTTCCCCACCCCGTCCGTCAAGCACTGGGTCGTCTCCCCCGTCGGCGAGAACGCGGACACCGTGTCCCGGCCCTCGGGCGAGGACGTCGCCACCTTCCAGGTCAAGCCCCACGAGATACAGCGGATCTGCAACCATCAGCAGTTCGGCAGCGGCGACCGCCACTACCTGGGCGTCCAGTTCACCCTGTGGGACGGCCAGCTCGTGATCACGATGCTGATCACCGTCACGGTGCTGCACGAGACCCTGCGGATCGAGGTCACGGGGCACGCCCTGGGCCCCGTCCACTCGCTCTTCCTCAGCAAGCCGGAGGCGCCGACCAAGACGGTCAAGAAGGCCGTCCGCTTCTGGGAGACCCGGAAGGTCGCGCTCCCGCTCGTCAAGGCGGACGAGGTGGTCAGGCTCGCCCTGCGCGCCCCGCTCACCTGGTATCCGCCGCTGCTCGACTACCTGGGCGGCAAGATCGTCCTGCCCGAGCCCTTCGGCCTGCGCCACGCATGGGCCGCGAAGCCGTGGGGCCACCGCTTCATGGCCGACGACGCCATGCGCGCGGCCACCCCCGTTCTGCGCGTCGTGCACTCCGCCGCGAAGCGGGTCCTGAAGGAACACGGCGTCGCGACCGAACGCTTCGACAACCGCTCCATGATCCTCAGCGGGATCGTCCAGGACGCCGCCCCGAAGAAGGCCGACGTCTACGACGCGTGAGCTCCTCAGGGGCGCCTGGCGACGGCGGTGCTCAGCCGGACGGGAGCTCGGCCGGCCACACGCCGGCCAGCATCGTCCGGGTGTCCCCGAGCAGCTGCGGCAGCACCTTGGTGTGCCCGACGACAGGCATGAAGTTGGTGTCCCCGCCCCAGCGGGGCACCACGTGCTGATGGAGGTGGGCGGCGATGCCCGCACCGGCGGCCTCGCCCTGGTTCATCCCGATGTTGAAGCCGTGCGCGCCCGAGGCCGCCCGCAGCGCGACCATCGCCCGCTTCGTGAAGTCGGCCAGCTCGGCCGTCTCCGCACCGTCCAGCTCCGTGTAGTCGGCGACGTGCCGGTACGGCACCACCATGAGGTGGCCGCCGTTGTAGGGGTAGAGATTGAGCACGGCGTACACCTTCTCGCCGCGGGCGACGACGAGCCCGTCCTCGTCCGACTTCGACGGGATCACGCAGAACGGACAGCCGTCCCCCGACCCTGGGCCGCTGGGCTTGTTCTCACCCTGGATGTAGGCCATCCGGTGGGGCGTCCACAGGCGCTGGAACGCGTCTGGCGTCCCCACTCCGATCTGGTGCTCCGGCTCACTCGTCATGCCGGTCAGCATATTGCGTCACTCCCGTCGAGCGTGTCGCCGGGGCCGCTCCCGCGCGCGGACCGCGATGCTGACGCCATGAGCGACCTCCCCACCGGCCCCGTACCCGACAGGCTCCGCAGATGGGAGCTGTACGCCGAGGTTCCGCTCCTCCTCGCGTCGCTCCTCTTTCTCGCCGGATACGCGCTCTTCGTCCTGACCGACCACGACGCGCGGCTCTGGCGCGACCTCGGCCTCACCCTCGTCTGCGCCACCTGGGCGCTCTTCGTCGTGGACTACGGCGTGAGGCTCCACCTCAGTGGCCTCGGCCCCCGCTTCGTGCCCACCCACGGGCTGGACACGGTGGTCCTGCTGCTTCCTCTGCTGCGCCCGCTGCGCGTGGTCCGGCTCTACACAGCGGTGCAGACCCGCCGGGACCGGCCCCGGCTCAGCCTCTACGCCCGGGTGATGGCGTATGCGGGTGTCACGGCGGTGCTGCTCGGTTTCTCGGCCGCGCTGGCCGTGTACCAGCAGGAGCGCGGCGCGCCCGGCACCTCGATCCGCACGTTCGGGGACTCGGCGTGGTGGGCGTGCACCACGCTGACGACGGTGGGGTACGGGGACGCCGTCCCGGTCACACCTGTGGGCCGGATCATCGCCGCGGGCCTCATGGCGTGCGGGCTGGCGCTGCTGGGCGCGGTGACGGGGTCGTTCTCGTCGTGGCTGCTTCAGGTTTTCAGGCGGGAGGACGAGAAGGAGCCCCCGGGGGACGTCTAGCGTTCCCAGGGGGCCCCTGTCACGGCGCGGATCAGACCTGGACGCGGTCCTCTACGGCCTTCGCGATCTTCGCGATGGCCTCGTCGACCGGGATGCCGTTCTCCTGCGAACCGTCGCGGTAGCGGAAGGAGACGGCGCCGTTGGCCATGTCCTCGTCGCCCGCGATGATCATGAAGGGCACCTTGGCCTTCTGCTGGTTGCGGATCTTCTTCTGCATGCGGTCGGACGAGGAGTCCACGTCGACCCGCAGCCCCTGCTTGCGCGCCTTGGCGGCGAACTCCTGGAGGTAGGGGATGTGGGCGTCGCCGATCGGGATGCCGACAGCCTGGACCGGGGCGAGCCAGACCGGGAAGGCACCGGCGTAGTGCTCGAGCAGCACCGCGAAGAAGCGCTCGATGGAACCGAACAGCGCACGGTGGATCATGACCGGACGCTGCTTGGTGCCATCCGGGCCGGTGTACTCCAGGTCGAAGCGCTCCGGCAGGTTGAAGTCGAGCTGCACGGTCGACATCTGCCAGGTCCGGCCGATGGCGTCCTTGCACTGCACCGAGATCTTCGGGCCGTAGAACGCGGCGCCGCCCGGGTCCGGGACCAGCGGGAGGCCCTGCTTCTCGGCGACCTGCCGCAGGGTCTCGGTGGCCTCCGCCCAGGTCTCGTCCGAGCCGACGTACTTCTCCGGGTCCTTGGTGGAGAGCTCCAGGTAGAAGTCCGTCAGGCCGTAGTCGCGCAGGAGGTTCAGGACGAAGGTGAGCGTCCGGTCCAGCTCCTCGGCCATCTGCTCGCGGGTGCAGTAGATGTGCGCGTCGTCCTGGGTGAAGCCGCGCGAGCGGGTCAGCCCGTGGACGACACCCGACTTCTCGTAGCGGTACACCGTGCCGAACTCGAAGAGGCGCAGCGGGAGCTCACGGTACGAGCGGCCGCGCGCGTCGAAGATCAGGTTGTGCATCGGGCAGTTCATCGGCTTGAGGTAGTAGTCCACCCCGTCGTCGAGCTGCATGGGCGGGTACATGCCGTCGGCGTACCAGTCCAGGTGGCCGGACTTCTCGAAGAGCTTGCCCTTGGTCGCGTGGGGGCTGTAGACGAACTCGTAGCCCTCCTCCTCGTGGCGCCGCCGCGAGTAGTCCTCCATGGCCCGGCGGATCACGCCGCCCTTGGGGTGGAAGACGGCGAGGCCGGGACCGATCTCGTCGGGGAAGGAGAAGAGGTCCAGCTCGTTGCCGAGCTTGCGGTGGTCGCGCTTTGCGGCCTCCTCCAGGAACTCCAGGTGCGCCTTGAGCTCGTCCTTGGTAGGCCAGGCAGTGCCGTAGATGCGCTGGAGCATGGGGTTCTTCTCGCTGCCGCGCCAGTACGCCGCGGCGTTGCGCATCAGCTTGAACGCGGGGATGAACCGGGTGGTGGGCAGGTGAGGACCACGGCACAGGTCCTTCCAGCACAGCTCGCCGGTCTTCGCGTCGATGTTGTCGTAGATGGTCAGCTCGGCGCCGCCCACCTCGACGTCCGCGCCGTCGTCGGAGGACGCGGAGCCCTTGATGCCGATGAGCTCCAGCTTGTAGGGCTCGTCCGCGAGCTCCTCGCGGGCGGCCTCGTCGCTGACGACCCGGCGGGAGAAACGCTGCCCCCGCTTCTGGATCTCCTGCATCTTCTTCTCGATGGCCTTGAGGTCCTCGGGCGTGAACGGCTTCTCGACGTCGAAGTCGTAGTAGAAGCCGTCCTTGACCGGCGGGCCGATGCCCAGCTTGGCCTCGGGGTGCAGCTCCTGCACGGCCTGCGCCATCACGTGTGCGGTGGAGTGCCGCAGGATGTCGAGGCCGTCCTCGGAGGAGATCTCGACGGGCTCGATGACCTCGCCGTCCTTGAGCTCGTACGCCAGGTCCCGGAGCTCGCCGTCGACCCGTGCGGCGACGACGGTGCGCTGCCCGGGGAAGAGTTCGGCGGCCGTCGTGCCCGTCGTCACCACGTGCTCTTCCCGCTCGGAATCGCGTTGGATGATCACACGGACGTCTGACACCGGTCTCTCCTGACTGAGGGGGTGCGTCGCTTTCCTCTGCGCGCGCAAGAGCGATCGTACCGAGCCGGGGGCCCTCGGCGCGAAAGGGATACCCGGCTCTACCCCTCGTCCCCCGAGCAGGCTTCCTCGAAGAAGTCGACGTTCTCGTGGAGCGACTTCATCAGCCGGTCCCGCTCCGCTTCGTCCACCTGCACCGGCGCGACCTGCGAGGCGCCCGTAAGACGGCGGAATCCGCCCCGGTTCTCCAGTCTGCCCTCCACCCGCAGCGGCAGTCCGACCAGATGGGCGTGGCCCGCGATCCGGTAGGCCTCCTCGTCGAGTTCGATCCGTACGTGCGCGACCTCGGCCCCCGCCAGCACCCGCAGGCGCACGACACCGGGCCCGCGCGGTCCCGAGCGCCGCAGCCGGACGACGGCTCCGGTGATCCGCACGGGAACGGCGGGCTCGTCGCGGAGGTAGCGGACCCCCGCCAGGCGGAGCGCGGGGAGGTCGCCCGGTGAGAACTCGACGGGCCCGGGGCTCGCGGGGCAGCCCTCCGGGGTTCCGGCGGCGGGGGCCCAGGCCAGGGTGATCCCGGCGCCTTCGGCTCCTCTGACCAACGCCACGACCGCCTCGGTCAGCTCACGGCTGACCCCGGCGGCCACGGCCGCGTCGAAGGCCTCCATCCCGCCGGTGGCCCGCTGGTAGTCGACCGCCTCCCGGGTGGCGTGCAGTGCCGCGTACAGCTGGACGGCGACGTCCCGTCCTCCCGCCACTGGCACGAACGCGGTGAGGCCGCGGCCTCCGGGGGCGGGACCGACGAGGGTGCCGTCGAGCGCTGCCCGCGCCTTCCTGCGGTGGCGTGCGCCGTGGTAGCCGGCCCTGCCGCGCACGGCGAGCGCCCCGGCGAGCAGTATCTGCCATGCCGCCGTGCGCAGTTGGTCCGCGCCGGTCCAGTCGGCGGCGCCCGCGGTCCCTTCGGGCACCTCACGCCACCAGCGGATCTCGTCGCTGGGCACGGTGAGCGCGACCAGGATGTCCCGGGCCGACGGGTCGGCGCTGCGGCTGAGGGCGGTGAGTGCTTCGGCGAGCAGGTCCTCGCTGTCGGGGAAACCGGTGGTGTCCGGGACGAGAAGGCTCGTGCCGGAGGCCGCCGGGCCGGGCGGGGTCCACCGGCCGTAGCGTCCCTGAGCGCCTCCGCGCCGCTGCCATCCGTGCCGCAGCAGGAGGGTGCCCAGGACCGCGGGGTCGACACGTGCGGGGTCCGGCCCCTGCCCGGGGTCCGGGTCGGCGTACGGCCGTTGGCCGGGCTCGTCGGTGCGGGTGCGGGTGTCCGGGTCGTCGGCGTACGGGTGGGCTCGTGTGCCCGCCGGGGGTGCTCCTCCGGTGGGCTCGTCCATCGACCGGTGCATCAGGGTCTCCCTCCCGCCCCGACCCGGGCCATGATCTCGCAGAGTGCGCGGTCGTCGAAGATCCGCGTGGTCGGGATGCGCACAGTGGTCCGGTGCCGGCCCGTCACCGGGTGGCCGGCCAGATTCGTCCAGTAGCAGCAGTGGCGCAGGTCGAGCCGTTCGTGCCCGGCCCGCAGCCAGTCGTCCTGGCTGCGGGGGACGAGCATCACGACCAGGATCTTGTGCACCGACACGGGCGTGCGCGCCAGTTTCACCAGGTGCGCGTTGTCCAGGGTGAAGGAGAAGGCGGCGCCCGGCGGGTGCGGGGGGATCTGGTAGGTGCACTTCAGCTGCACCTTGACGGTCACTTCGTCGTCGACGGTGTGGTCGGGCGCGCCGTGGCTGACGTGCCAGTCGATGCCGTTGTCGGGGAAGGGCTGCGAGAGCGAGCAGCCCGCCGCGGCGGCCACGGCGTGGAGGTAACCCACCTGGAGGGTCTCCATGCAGGCGGTGGTGGCGAGTGTGCCGCGCAGCGGTGGTGCGTTCCGTTGCGGCGGTGGTTTACCCCCGTGGTCCTCGGTGCGGGCGGGACTCCCTGGGTTCGGCTGCGCGAGCGCCATGGCTCCGTGCCTTCCGGGCTGTGCCGACCGGTTGCCCGGTCTCCGCTGGCGGGCTGGTCAACTTCCTTTCCCGTCACTTGTGTTGTCACCGCAGGAGAGGCCCCGTAAACGGCGTATCAGGCATAGGGCGCGGGTATCACCGAATCGGGCGGAGGAATCCCGCCATCTGCCAAGCCGGTGCGAGGAGTTCGGGGATGATGCATTGGTTCGAGGGGCCGCTGGCGGCTTTTGACACCGAGACGACAGGCGTGGACGTCGAGGAGGACCGGATCGTCTCGGCCTCCCTGGTCGTCCAGGACACGGCCGGCGGGCGGCTGCGCGTCACCCGCTGGCTGGTCAATCCGGGGATCCCGGTGCCGCCCGGCGCCACCGAGATCCACGGGCTGACCGACGACCATCTGCAGCGCAACGGCCGGTGGCCCGCACCGGTGGTCGAGGAGATAGCCCGGTCCCTGGCCGAGCAGTGCGCGACGGGCCGGCCGCTGGTCGTGATGAACGCGCCGTTCGATCTGACGCTGCTGGACCGGGAACTGAGACGCCACCGCGCCTCCTCGCTGGCCGGCTATCTGGGCAACGCGCCCCTGTGCGTGCTGGATCCGCGGGTTCTGGACAAGCATCTGGACCGCTACCGCAAGGGCCGCCGCACCTTGACGGACCTGTGCGAGCTGTACGGGGTGACGCTCGACGGGGCGCACGACGCGGCCGCCGACGCTGCGGCGTCGCTGGAGCTGGTGCGGGCGGTGGGGCGGCGGTTCTCGACCCGGCTGGAGCGGCTGTCGGCGGCCGAGGTCCACTCGCTGCAGGCGGTGTGGCACGCGGCGCAGGCGCGGGGTCTGCAGGCGTGGTTCGAGAAGAGCGGCACACCCGAGACGGTGGACCCGGCGTGGCCGCTGCGTCCGGCGCTGCCGGCCGCTGCCTGATACGGGCCGGGTACGCGAAAGCCGGTCCGTCGGTGACGCTGACGGACCGGCTCTTCCCGGTGGGCGATACTGGTTTCGAACCAGTGACCTCTTCGGTGTGAACGAAGCGCTCTCCCACTGAGCTAATCGCCCGGGAACGGGTTGAACCATACAGGGCCGGGCGCCCCTGGTTCAAACTCCTACTCAGTGGCGGATCTGAGTATCCGAGCCCATGTGCGCGCCTGTGGCCGCCACCACACTTCACCGCATGACACATGTGCCGCCACCCGCCGAGGAATTGGCCCTCCTCGATCATGAACTGGCCCGGCTGGACGCTCGCCGGCTGCAGCTGCTGAACCGTCGCGCCTGGCTGGTGAACGTGCTGCGCACGCCGGCCGGCCCCGCGCCGTTCCCGGCAGCTGCCGTCCGGCCCGCCCCCGGGCCGTCCGGCCCGCCCGCCGCGCCCGCGCACGGCGCGCAGAACGTCCTGCTGGTCCTGGGTGGCCTGCTGCTGACCGTCGCGGCGATCGCTTTCACCCTGTTCAGCTGGGGCGAGATGGGTATCGCCGGCCGTTCGGCCGTGCTGGCGGCGGTGACCGCGGGCACCCTGGTGGCGCCCGCGCTGCTGATGGGCCGACGGCTGCCCGCGACGGCGGAGTCGGTGGCCGCGCTGGCTCTGGTGCTGACGGTGCTGGACGCGTTCGCCCTGCACGCGGTGGCGGCGCCGGACACGGACGGGCTCGCGTTCGCCGCGGTCGCGTCCGCGGTGCTGGCCGCGGCGTGGACGGCGTACGGGCTGCTGCTCGGCCGCCTCCGGGTGCCGCTCCCCTCGGCCGTGGTGGCCGGGCAGTTGCCACTGGTGCTGACCGCGTGGGCGGCGGGGGCGTCCGCGGCGGGCTTCGGCTGGGCGCTCGCGGCGACGGCCGCGGCGGACGTCGCGGTGGCCCTGTGGGGCCGGGGTACGGCGGTGCGGATCACGGCGTGCGCCGGCGCGTGGCTCACGGGGCTGACCGCCCTGGCGCTGGGCCTGGGGCTGTCCGTGACGTCCGCCGGTCCGGTGGGTGCCTCGGGCGCGGGTGCGCTGCTGCTGGCCGGTGCGGCGGTCGCGCTCCTGGGGGCATGGCGCGCGCCGAAGGGTACGGCCGTGCTCGCGGGCGCTGTCGCAGGTCTCGCGGTGGTGGCCGCGGTCGGCGGTGTGCTACGTACGCCGCTGCCGTGGGACTGGGCCGTCGCCGCGTACCTGGTGTGCGGTGCGGCGCTGACGGTGGCACTGCGGCTCCCGGCTCCCAGGCCGGTGATCCGGGGCCTCCTGGGGGCGTCGGCCGCGGTCGTGGCGGGTGCGGTGCTGTGGGCGGCCCCCGCGGTCGCCGCGGCGGTCCTGGGTCCGCTGTCCGTGCTCTCGGACATCTGGTCCGGGGCGCCGGAGGGTTTCCGGGACGCGCTCGGGCCCTCGACGCCCTGGCCCTGGTCGGGTGCCGCCCCCGTGGTCCTCGCCATGGCCGCAGCACTGGCGGCCGTGCTGCACGTCAGGTGGCCGAGGGTGTTCCCCGAGGGCGGTCGGCGCGCGGCGGCAGGGGCGTCGGCATCGGTCCTGGGCTGGGGAGCGGCCCTGGCGCTGCTCGCGGTGGCGGACGCGCCGTACGCGGTGGCCGTGGCCGTCGAGCTGCTGCTGACCGCGTCGCTGCTGGCCCTGGCGGCAGGGCGCCGGACCGGCGTCCTCGCGGTGACCTGGCTCGTGTGCGCTCTGGTGGGGGCCGCGAGCGCGGGTCTGCTGGCGCTCGCCGCAGAGCCCGCCACCTATGCGGTGTACGGGAGCCTGACGGTGCTGTTCGCCGCAGGCGCGGCCCGGTCCCGGTCAGCCGCCGTGCAGTCTCTGCTCGCCTGCGGTTCGGTACTGAGCGCGATCGCGGTGGCCGCCGCCGCGGGGGCCTCGCTGGGATGGACCGCCCCGCACACGGCCCTGCTCCTGCTGGTGGTGACGGCGGTGACGGTGTTCCTCGGGGGAAGGCTGCGGCAGCCGGCGACTGCGTTGTCCGTGGAACTCGCCGGGGCCTTCGGCGCGGTGCCGGCCGTGGGACTCGCGCTGACGGACCCGCCGGTCCTGGCACTGGTCCTCGGGTTGTGCGGGGTGCTGGCCTCGGCGACGGCACTGCGGCCCGAACGCCGGCCGGTGGCGGGCTACGCGGCGGCGGCGCTGTTCGTGGCCGCCGCTTGGGTGCGGCTGGCGGCGTCCGGGGTGTCGGACCCGGAGGCGTACACCCTGCCCGTGTCGGTGGCGGCGTTCGTCGTGGGTCACCGGCGCCGGCGCGGGGATCCCGCGGCTTCGTCCTGGGTGGCCTACGGCCCCGCCCTGTCGATGACGATGGTGCCCAGTCTCGTCGTGGCCTGGGCCGATCCGCACTGGCTGCGCCCCCTGCTGCTGGGGATCGGCGCGCTCGTCGTGACGCTCGTGGGCGCTCGCGGGCGGCTGCGGGCGCCCCTGGTGCTGGGCGGTTCGGTGCTGGCCCTGGACGGGCTGCACGAGCTGGCGCCGCACGTGGTGCAGGTCTTCGACGCGCTTCCCCGCTGGGCACCCCCGGCGCTCGCCGGACTGCTGCTGCTCGCCGTGGGTGCGACGTACGAGCAGCGTCTGCGCGACGCGCGCCGGGTCAGGGAGAGCTTCGGCCGGATGCGGTGAGCGGCGGGGCCGCGTGGTGGCGGGGAGCACTGCGGGCTCCCCGTCCCTCCGGCGGGCACGGCCGCCGGGGATACACGAAAACACCGATGGCCCGGAAGCTCCTGAGAGCTTCCGGGCCATCGGACCGGGGTGGGCGATACTGGGTTCGAACCAGTGACCTCTTCGGTGTGAACGAAGCGCTCTCCCACTGAGCTAATCGCCCCGGCGCACCGCAAACATTACCCCATGTCAGCGGTGTCTCCGGACCACTACGGGGGTCACTGCTCGATCTTCCACGGCATCACGACGCCGAACTTCCAGAGGTAGATCCCGACCAGTACAACGATGATCACGAGCCCCACCGTGGTCAGGATGATGTTGCGTCGGCGCACCTCGGGATCGAGCGCCCGCTGGGCGGCCTCGGTGACCTTGCGCCTGGTCCATCGCAGCACCAGCTGCGCCCACACGAACTCGGTCGCCCAGATCGCCATGCCGCCGAAGATCACAAGCCATCCGGGCCCTGGCAGCGGCAGCATCACGATGCCCGCCCCGACCACGGCGAGGCCGACGACGAAGATTCCCGCCTGCCAGCTCACGTGCAGCACCTTCGAGGCCCGGATGAACCCGGGCGCCCGCGACCCCAGCTCCCGCCCCGCCTTCTGCTCGTCCCCCGCAGTGGACCGGGCGGTCACCGTCGCGGTGCCCACGTTCCGCTCGTCACTCTCCGCGTTCATGGGGATCAACCTACCGGACCGCTTCCGTCACTGGAATGGACGCATGACCCAAAGTTACACACCGCTGTACGAGCGACCCGAAGCAACACAAATAGGTCAGAGGGGTTTACAACGCCACCGTAGGTGGCATGTCGATTTCGCCGACGTGCGAATCCCCGAGCGCACACTGAGCGAAAGGCCCTGGCGCTTATGAACACCACGGTCAGCTGCGAGCTGCACCTGCGCCTCGTTGTGTCGAGCGAGTCCTCACTGCCTGTACCAGCGGGCCTGCGGTATGCCACGGCCGATCCCTATGCCGTGCACGCCACCTTCCACACCGGAGCGGAGGAGACGGTCGAGTGGGTTTTCGCCCGTGACCTCCTTGCCGAGGGGCTGCACCGGCCCACCGGCACCGGAGACGTCCGCGTCTGGCCATCTCGTAGTCACGGTCAAGGCGTCGTCTGCATCGCACTGAGCTCCCCGGAGGGCGAAGCCCTGCTGGAAGCCCCGGCGAGGGCCCTGGAGTCGTTCCTGAAGAGGACCGACGCCGCGGTTCCGCCCGGCACCGAGCATCGTCACTTCGACCTCGATACGGAGCTCTCACACATCCTGGCCGAGAGCTGAGCCAGGCCGAGAACTGCGGGACGCCGTCCGACTCGGGGCGACGGCGTCGCGCGGACAACCGCATAGGCCTCACACCGGCGCCGTCGCCGCGGAACCCACCGCGGCGGCGGCGCCGGTGCGCTGCGGCCCCGGGGTACGCCTCCGGGGCCGCCGGCGGGAGGCCGCGAGGGGCGCCCGCCGGACAGCGTGGGTACTCACAACCGCCCGCCCCCTCGGCCGGGCGCCGGGCCCGGCCGATCGCCACCTCGCTCGCACCATCCGCCCCGTGGACACCTGCGGGGTCACGAGGGACCGCTTCCAGGGCCACCAGGAGGCACGGAGGGAGCCGACGGCGCCGCACGCGGCAAAAAAGGGGAGCCACCCCTCCCGCGTAAGCCCGCACCCGGCCCTGAGCCCTTCCTGTGAGCCAGTAGAGTCAGCCCGCATCGGCGTGCGCCCGTCCGCCGGAGGCCAGGGAGCGAAGCGTGCTGATCCCACACGACACCCGGATCGCCCTCGAAACAGTGGTCGATCTGGTGAACACCGCGCCGGAGGCCGGAGGCGACGACGGACTCGCCGACCTCCCCGCCCTCTACGGTTTCGCGGAGCGGCACCGGCTCAGCGGCGTCGGGACCCTCGGCGACAAGGACCTGCGGGCCGTTCAGGACGTGCGGAGCAGGTTCGCGGAGATATTCGCGGCGCCGGACGCCCGCACCGCGGCGGAGCTCGTCAACGGCCTGGTGGCCGCCGCGGGCACGACGCCCCAGCTCACGAACCACGACGGCTACGACTGGCATGTCCACTACTTCGCGCCGGACGCGTCGGTGTCGGACCATCTCGCGGCCGACTGCGGCATGGCGCTGGCCTTCATCGTCGTCGCGGGCGAGCGGGAACGGCTGCGCCGCTGCGAGGCGCCGGACTGCCGGGACGCCTTCGTCGACCTCTCGCGCAACCGCTCCCGCCGCTACTGCTCGAGCCGCACCTGCGGCAACCGGCTCCACGTCGCCGCCTACCGGGCCCGCCGCCGGGAAGCGGCGGGCTGAGCGCCCTCGCACGCACCACACGCTCCGGGACGATTCGGACCGGAGGGCCGAGGCCGCTGCGAAGACGGGCGCCCTGCCGCCCCGGACCGAGAGCCGGGGCAGTTGCCGTTCGGCCGCTCACAGCAGTAAGAGGTCGTGCAGGGCAGCCATGAGCAACAGGCCGCCGACCACCGTGAGGAAGATCATCAGGGGCGGCTGGGAAAGCGCGAAGAGGCATCCACGCGGTTCTTCGGCACTGGGTGCGGGGGCTTCGCCCCGGGACGTATCCACCATCTCGCAGCGATCATGACGCAGTGCGGCACCACATGCGTCAACAGGGCCTTTCGCAGGGGAAGTTCGCCCACTCCCGGATGAACGGGGTTCGCTCCCCAGTCCGAAACCCCGTCAGGCATTCGCACCCCGCACCCGCACCCCGCCCCCACCGCGCCCACGGTCAGCGCGGAGCGGCACTGGAAGCGCGGACCACGAGTTCGGGCTGGAGCACCACGCTGCGGTGCCGGTGGCTTCCGTCGCCGTCGTCCGCCTCCTCCAGGAGGAGTTCGGCCGCCACCCTCCCCATCACCACGGCGGGCTGCCGGACCGAGGTGAGCGGCACGGCGGCGGCGGCGGCGAACTCGATGTCGTCGTATCCGACGATGGCAACGTCCTGCGGCACCCGCACCCCGGCGGCGTACAGCGCCTGCAGGACGCCGAGTGCCAGCAGGTCGTTGGCGCAGAACACCGCGGTCGGCCGCGGCACCAGGCCGAGCAGTCTCGCCCCGGCGTCGCGTCCGGCCGCCACGTCGAGGCGGTCGGAGGGGATCTCGACGAGGGCCTCGGGGCCGAGTCCGGCCTCCGCGAGAGCGGCGATAGCGCCCTCGCGGCGGTCCCTGATCTGGTGCAGGTCGCCCGGCCCGCTCACGTATGCGACGGACCGGTGACCGGCCGAGACGAGGTGCCCGACCGCGAGCATGCCCCCACGCACGTCGTCCACGGAGACGGCACAGGTGTCGTTCGACGACGCCACACGGTCGACCAGGACATGAGGAATCCGGTGGCGGGCGAAGGCCTCGAGATTGCCGCCGGTGGCGTCGGCCGGGGTGACCAGCACCCCGCACACCCGCTGTTCGGCGAAGAGGCCGAGATACTCGGCCTCCTCCTCCGGACTCTGGCCGCTGTTGCACACCATCACGCCCAGGCCGGCGTCCCGCGCCGCGCGCTCGGCGCCCCGGGCGATGTCGACGAAGAACGGGTTGCCCATGTCCAGCACCAGGAGCGCCATGATGCGGCTGCGGCCGGCCCTGAGCTGCCTGGCCGACTCGCTGCGCACGTAGCCGAGCTCCTCGATGGCCGCGAGCACCCGTGCGCGGGTGTCGGGCAGCACCGCCTCGGGACGGTTGATCACGTTGGAAACCGTGCCGACCGAGACTCCGGCCTGCCGGGCTACGTCCTTGATCCCTGCCACACGCCCCACTTGCCCTGCCCCACTGATGCGTATCGCCGGCGCACGTCGGCGCCCTTTCCTGGTGTGCCGTCTTCCCGGTGCCCGTACGGACGTCCGACGGGTCCGCCCGCGTTGACGCACCCGCGGCAACCGTCGGATTGAATTGTTTCAATTCCGCTCGGGACGCTAACCGCATCCCGGAACACCGTCAAGATCGGCTGGATGCGGCAACGAGCATCACGACACAGACCGAATATACCGACGCAGGAACCCGCACCGGCGTCCGACGTCGACATGAATCGATTCATACCCCCGGCACGCCCTGGGCGCGCCCCCGGACGCCCCGGCGAGGCTGTCAGAGGCCGTGCTTCTTCAGGATCGCCTCGATGTCACTGAAGTCGTCGCCGGAGCCCTGCTTCGGCTTCTTGGCGCTCTCCCGCCCCGGTGCGGCGGACTCTCCCGTACCGGACGTCAACGAGGGCGAGGACGCCGCCGGGGCGACCGCGCCATCCGTCGACGCGCCCCGCGCGGCCTTGCGTTCCTTGCGGGTCCGGCCGCCCCTGCGCTCCACGGCTCGCGTGATCATGAAGAGCAGCCAGGCAAGCGCCAGCAGGCCGAAGCCGAGCCAGACCGTCGGCTTGAAGACGATGTCCGACAGCCAGTCGATGACCCCTGTCAACACCAGAGCCACGGGCACCAGGGAGTACGCGGCGATCCGCGTGGCCGTGAGGAACCTCTTCCGGTACGCCGTGATCGCGGCGATGCCGAGGCCGGCCGCCGACACCGCGGAACAGATGGTCTCGGCAAGCATCGTGGCCTCCAGCCGTAGGGAAACGTCCCTTCCATCCTGCACCGACCCCGGGTGGCGGGGCCACGACCCGGGGCCACATCGGGGACATTTCAGGGCTGCGCTCCTCCTCAGGTCCCGATTGGGAAGCTCCGCCCAGGCCTGGAAGACTGCGCGCATGAGCGATTCCCCCTTCGCAGCACCCGTCGTCCTCGACGTCTGGTGCGAGCTCGAATGCCCCGACTGCCATCGGGCCCTCGCCGACATCCACGCCCTGCGCGCCCGCTACGGCGACCGGATGGCAATCCGCCTGCGCCACTTCCCGCTGGAGAAGCACAAGCACGCGTACGCGGCGGCACAGGCCGCCGAGGAGGCCGTCGCGCAGGGCAAGGGGTGGCCGTACGTCGAGGCGGTGCTTGCCAGGACCGCCTCCCTCGCCGCAGCGGGGGAGCCTCTGCTGCTCGAGGTCGCGGACGAACTCGGCCTGGACGCCGAGGAGTTCGATACCGCTCTGATCGACGGCCGTCACCTGCTGATCGTCGACGCGGACCAGGCCGAGGGCAAGGCCATCGGTGTCACCGGGACCCCGACCTATGTGATCGGCGACGAGCGGCTCGACGGCGGCAGGAGTCAGGAGGGGCTGCGCGAGCGGATCGAGGAGATCGCCGACCGTCTGCTCGCCGCCCAGGACTGACCCAGGGGCCGACACCCGTCAGAGGACCTTGGCCAGGTTGTAGCGGGTCGTCTCGTACCCCAGCGACTCGTACAGCCGCAGAGCGGGCGTGTTCGAGGCGAAGACGTGCAGGCCGAGGCTGCCGAGGCCCGCGTCGAGGGTGATGTCCTCCGCGAGGTGCATCAGCGCCCTGCCGTGACCGCTCCCCCGGTGGGCCTCGCGCACCTCGACGTCGAAGACGTACCCGATGTCGTCGCCCTCCGCCTGCCGGTGCCGGGCGACCCAGACGTGGCCGACGGTCTCCTGGTCCCGCACGAGGACGTGGATGTACATGTCCGGGGTGGCGAGCCCGTCCGGGAGGAGCCTGGCATGGTCGGATTCCGATTTGTGGCGGGCCTGCTCCTCCGTCACCCCGCGCTCCACCCAGCTTCGCGCGTACGACTCGACCTGGCTGGAAACCCACACCGCGAATTCGGGTCCCGTCATGGGGCGGCCGGTGACTCCCTCCGGCAGCGCGGGGGCCGTCCGGCGGAGGGGCTTCAGCATGTTCCGGCTGCGCTCGGTGTAGCCGAGCACGGCCGCCAGGCCCAGGGCGGCGGCGTTGTCGGCGGGGGCCACCAGGCGGACCCGGGTGCACCCCCAGCCGCGCAGGACCTCCTCGGCGGCGAGCGCGGCGATCGTGCCGCGGCCCCGCCTCCGGTCGGCCTCGTCGATGCGCAGCGAGTGGATGACGCCCGCCGAGGTCCCGAACTCCGGGTCGGTGGCGATGCCGACGGCGCCGACGGGCCGCCCGTTGTCGCACACGTCGTACGTGCGCGCCTGAGCGCCGTCGGCGCCTTGCTCGATCGGCCCGGCGGGCCGGAGGGTCGTGGTCATCAGGGTTTTCTATCCTCTGGGCGGCGGTCCGTCACCCCGTTTACGGGTCCGGATCCGAGGATCCCTCGCTCCCTGCCCGGTCCCAGCGGTCCGTTCACGGGTCGAGGTCGTCCGCGGCGCGCTCGTCGAAGATCCGCATCGCCTTGGAGGTCACCGGCCCCGGAGCCCCCGGCAGTTCGCGCCCGTCGATCCGGTGCACCGCCTGGATGTCACGCAGGGTGGAGGTCAGGAAGATCTCGTCGGCACGTTCCAGCACGTCGAGGGGGAGGTCGGTCTCGCGGGCGCCGGCCCACTCCACGACCAGGGCCCTGGTGATCCCGGCCAGACAGCCCGAAGCCACGGGAGGCGTGTGGATGCGGCCGTCGAGGACGACGAAGACGTTGGATCCGGTGCCCTCGCAGAGCCGTCCCACCGTGTTGGCGAACAGTGCCTCCGAGGCACCCTGGCCGTGAGCGCGCGCGAGTGCGACGACGTTCTCGGCATACGAGGTGGTCTTCAGACCGGTCACGGCGCCGCGCTCGTTGCGCGTCCAGGGGACGGTCACCGCCGCGGTGCTGTCGGGGCGCCGCGTTGCCTCCCCCATCGCCACGACCAGTGTGGGGCCGGCGTCCCCGCGGTCGGAACCGAGCGGGGAGAGGCCGCCGGTGTACGTGATCCGCAGCCGGCCGAGCTCCATGGGGTTGCCCTCGACGACGGCGTCCACCGCGCGGCGGACCTCGTCGTGGTCCGGCTCGTCCAGCCCCAGACCGCCGGCCGAGCGGCTCAGCCGGTCGAGGTGCCGGGTGAGGGCGAAGGGGCGGCCCGCGGCCACCCGGACCGTCTCGAAGACGCCGTCGCCCACGGTCAGACCGTGATCGAGCACGGACAGCCGGGCGTCATCGGCGTCCTTCAGCACGCCGTCGACCCAAATCCTCATGACGCGGTCCTTCCTGTCTCCTCGTAGGCGCCCGACGCTACAGCGAGCAGCCGTGACGCCTTGAGTTCGGTCTCCGCCCACTCGCGCCGCGGGTCGGACCCCCAGGTGATGCCGGCCCCGGTACCGAACCGGAGCAGGGGTTCCGGGCCGGTGCGGTCGATCCAGAAGGTACGTATGCCGACGGCGAGTCCCGCGGTGCCCCGGTCCGCGTCCACCCAGCCGAGGGCTCCGCAGTACGGGCCGCGGGGTGACGTCTCCAGTTCCTCGATGATCCGCATGGCGCTGGACTTGGGCGCACCCGTGACGGACCCAGGCGGAAACGCCGCGCCGAGCAGTTCCGGCCATCCCGCACCGTCGGCCAGTCGCCCCCGCACCGTGGACACGAGGTGGACGAGCCCCGGGTGCTTCTCGACCACGCACAGGTCCGGGACCTCGACGCTGCCCGTCGCGCAGACCCGTCCGAGATCATTTCGGACCAGGTCCACGATCATCACGTTCTCCGCGTGGTCCTTCTCGAGCAGGTCGCCCTCGGTGCGCCCGGTGCCCTTGATCGGGCCGGAGCCGACGGTCCGGCCGTCGCGTGAGAGGAAGAGTTCGGGCGACGCGGTGGCTATCTCCACGCCGTGCCCGGGCAGCCGGATCGTTCCGGCGTACGGCGCCGGGTTGCCCCGGGCGAGCAGCGCCGTGAGGGCGTCGACGTCCGCCCGCGGGTCGGGCAGCGGGGCGGAGAGGACCCGGCACAGATTGACCTGGTAGACCTCGCCGGCCGCGATGTGTTCACGGATCCGCCGTACGCCGGCCATGTAGGCGTGCTCGTCGAGCGAGGACGTCCAGTCCGCCGGTGCCGGGCCTCGCCACGCTCCGGGCACCGGCAGCGGGACCTCCTCCGACCTCACATCGTCGAAGCGGGCGCAGACGAGACGACCCTCGAAATCGGCACATACGGCCCAGAAACCGGATGACTCAAGGGCCGCGGGATCGCTGGTGACATCCCGCAGACCGGAGGCGACAAGGCCACCGAAGCGGGCCAGGGGGGTGAGCTCGGGCACGCGTCCGAGTCTAGGGCGGCGCGCGGTGACCTGCGGCGGGGCGGCGGCGGCTCAGCACGCTGCGCAAACGCGTTTTTGTGCTGGCCCGGGAATCCGCTAGAGTTCAACACGTCGCCGGGACGCGCAAGCGGGCCTGGAAAGACAAGCGGACGTAGCTCAGTTGGTAGAGCGCAACCTTGCCAAGGTTGAGGTCGCCAGTTCGAACCTGGTCGTCCGCTCGCAGAAGGTGGGGGATCTTCCCGAACCCTCACCCCTGGTGGAGTGGCCGAGAGGCGAGGCAACGGCCTGCAAAGCCGTCTACACGGGTTCAAATCCCGTCTCCACCTCCAAGGACGATTAGCTCAGCGGGAGAGCACTTCCCTGACACGGAAGGGGTCACTGGTTCAATCCCAGTATCGTCCACCGGTCCGCAAGGATCCCCCGCGCGATTAGCTCAGCGGGAGAGCGCTTCCCTGACACGGAAGAGGTCACTGGTTCAATCCCAGTATCGCGCACGCAGTACACGCAGGGTCACCCTGCGCGATTAGCTCAGCGGGAGAGCGCTTCCCTGACACGGAAGAGGTCACTGGTTCAATCCCAGTATCGCGCACTGTCCGAAAGCCCCGGTCGTCTCGACGACCGGGGCTTTCGTCGTGGGCGGGCGGATGTCAGCCGGTGAAGAGCTGGGTGGCCTTGCGGGCGAGCTCGTAGAGGCCGTAGCCGAACGGCACGGCGACCCAGAGCCAGACGAACACCATGAGCGGCTTACGACTGCTGGCGGACACGGGGGCTCCCCTCCGGTACCTCGTGGAAACGTGTGTGGACCGGGCGGATGAACTCGTTGGCGACGAAGCCGACGACCAGCAGTCCGATCATGATCGTCAGCGAGGTGCCGTAGAGGCTGGGGCCACTGTGACCTTCACGCTCCCCCGCGTCCGCGACCCGGTTGACGATGAGCGGACCGAGCACCCCCGCCGTCGACCAGGCGGTCAGCAGTCGCCCGTGGATGGCGCCGACCTGGTAGGTGCCGAAGAGGTCCCTCAGATAGGCGGGGGCGGTCGCGAAGCCTCCGCCGTAGAAGGACAGGATCACCAGGGCGCAGCAGATGAAGAGCGGCTTGGAGTCGTTGCCGAGCCGGGCGATCACGACGTACATGAGGGCGCCGACGCCGAGGTAGACCCGGTACATGTTCTTACGGCCGATCAGGTCCGAGGTGGAGGACCACAGAAGGCGGCCTCCCATGTTGGCCAGGGACAGCAGGGCGACGAACCCGGCGGCGGCGGATACCGACACCGGTGCGGAGGTGCCGGCGAAGAAGTCCTGGATCATGGGTACGGCCTTCTCCAGGATGCCGATGCCCGCGGTGACGTTCATGCACAGGACCACCCACAGGCACCAGAACTGCGGTGTGCGCAGCGCGTTGCGGGCGGAGACCTGGGCGTTGGTGACGAGCCTGCGGGTCTCCTGCTTCGGTTCCCAGCCGTCGGGCAGCCAGCCGTCCGGCGGCACCCGCACGAGGAGGACGCCGAGCGCCATGAACGCGGCGTAGACGACACCGTGGACGAGGAAGGCAGTCGCTATGCCGGAGCGGTCCGTGCCGAAGCTCTCCAGCATCCCGGTCGACCAGGGCGAGGCGATCAGCGCGCCGCCGCCGAAGCCCATGATGGCGATGCCGGTCGCCATGCCGGGGCGGTCGGGGAACCACTTGATGAGGGTGGAGACCGGCGATATGTATCCGATGCCGAGGCCTATGCCGCCGATGAAGCCGTATCCGAGGACGACGAGCCAGTACTGCCCGGTGGCCGCGCCGAGCGAGGCGACGAGGAAGCCGGTGGAGAAGCAGACGAGCGAGACGAACATCGCCCAGCGTGGGCCGTTGCGTTCGACGAGGGTGCCGCCGAAGGCGGCCGAGAGGCCCAGCATTACGATGCCGAGCTGGAACGGGAGCGCACTGGCGGTGCCGGAGAGGCCGAGAGCGGATTCGAGCGGAGGCTTGAACACGCTCCAGGCGTAGGCCTGTCCGATGGAGAGGTGCACGGCGAGCGCGGCGGGTGGTACGAGCCAGCGGCTCCACCCCGGGGGCGCGACAGTTCGGGACCTGTCGAGGAAGTTCATGGACCCGCACTCTAGGCATCGGTCAGCGGCATTGCCTAGATCATGACGGGAAGTCCGTCGACCGTATGCAACGCGGGTCCGGACATTCGGCGCCGTCGGGCGATGCGGGTCCGGACATCCGGCCGCGCGTGTGTCTACCGGGCCGGCAACGCGGCCCCGCCTGCGCGTTGCGGGTCCGGGCACGGCCCGGACCCGCCCTGCGGCGGCGGCCGCTCAGCAGACCGGTCAGGAGGAGAAGAGCATCCGGCCGAAGCTCTTCTGACGGTGGTGACCGTGGTGCCCGCCCTGGTGCGGGGCACCCCAGGCGGGAGCGGGGGCCGCGGGGTACGCCTGCGGGGCCGGCGCCTGGGGCGGGGCCTGCTGCGTCCACTGGGACTCCAGACGCGTCAGGGACTCCAGCTCGCCGTAGTCGAGGAATATCCCGCGGCAGCCGCTGCACTGCTCGATCTGGACACCGTTGCGGTTGTACGTGTGCATCTGTGCGTGACACTTCGGACACTGGATCATCGAGTCGGCTCCTCAGTCGTGACGACGTCACCGGAATGCATGCCCGGCGACGATCGGTTCACCCTACGACGCGTGTTCGGCAGCCAACTCGGGCGGGAGGGAGGCAATTCGGACACATGCGTCGATCATCAACTGTTCCACCTCATCCGGACGGCGTTCCTCCGCCGCGGACTTGGCCAGGGCGAGGGCGGCCGTCTGCACCGTGAGCGCCCGCGCCACGACGTCCAGGTCGGGCCACGGGTCCCCCTCGGCGCACACCGCGGGCCCTCCGGCGGCCCGGTACGCGCCCAGGAAGCGCAGCCAGACGTCCGGGGCCAGCAGTCCGGCCGCGTACCAGGCGGCGGGTCGCGCGAGGTCCCAGGCGGGCTCGCCGAGACCCGCGTCGTCGATGTCGATCAGGAGCCACGCGCCGTCCCGGACGGGGTGCCGGACGAGCTGGCCGAGGTGCAGGTCGCCGTGGCAGAGGAACCCGTCCCGCTGCGCCGGTGCCGGGCCATCGCCGCGTGCCCAGCGGGGCAGCCCGCGCCAGGCGGCGAGCACGGGAGTGACAGCCGGATCCGCGGGACAGGCCTCGCGCATCCGGGCGACGGCGCGGGCGGCCTTCACCGGCCCGCGCATCGGCGGAAGAGCGTGCGGCGGCGGGGTGCGGTGCAGCCGCGCCAGCAGGGCGGCGGCCTCCTCCCATGGGGCCGCGTCGGGGTCGGCGGCGTCGACGGGCTCACCGTACGGCCAGAGACTGACGGCCCGCCCTCCGACGGCGCGGGGCGGTCCTCCGGGGTCCGGGAGGGGCGGAAGCAGGATGTCTGACAGCCCGGGAGATCCGGCCAGGGCCAGGCGCGCCGTGAGCGCCGGCGTCTCCGTGTCGGGGGCGTGGGCCTTGGCCACGACCGGCCCGCTGCGGACCACCGTTCCGTCGGGGCGGTCGGCGAGCACCTCGGGCGGTGCGCACACGCAGGCGACGGTGGCCGCGTGCGCGGCGCCGTGCGCGAGGTCGCCCAGTGCGTGCACGACGGGGGTGGTGGTCATTCGGCTCGGCTCCACGACGCTGATCGGCCCGGCCCCGCGGCCGGTCCCGGCGCCGATCGTACGCGGCGGGAAAAGGACCCCGGACAGCGCGATGTCCGGCCAGCTCCCCAGCTGGCCGGACAAACGCTGCCGTCCGCCGCACCCCCGTCCCCACGGGGCTGTTGGCCGGATGTCCCGGTCCGGACCGCTCTTCCGGACCCGGGGCGCCGCTCAGCGCCCCAGCATCACGCCCACGGACGACGCCTGTGTGACCACCGCGTCCCAGCCGCCGAAGACGACTGTGAGCAGGGCCGCCAGAGGAAGGACCATGGCCGTCGCCACCAGCGGGTGGCGCGTCCCGGACGGGCGTACGCCGAACGAGGCGTACGCCCTGCGTCCCCGCGTGCGGCTCATGGTCCGCGCAGCCGTGTCCGCCATGGTTCGTCTCCTGGTCTGTCGGAGCGGCGGGCGTATGGCCTCGGGGGACGAGTTCCGCGCCCGCCGCATGACTTCAACATTAGGGAGGCGGAGACCGCCCGGCGTCATGCCCGCGTACCGAATGACGGGCCTCCCGGAGGATGAGTCGGCCACCGCGCTCGTACTCCCCTGGGTGGAGATCGGACCTGAAACGCGGCACTCTCCACCTAAGGACTGTCCCGGCCCGGCGAAGGGGCTCTACGCCTTGAGGTCGTCCAGGTGAGGGCGCTCGGAAGCGTCCTCCCGGGGGACCGGCTGTTCGACCAGGGCGAGTACCCGGGTCGCCATGAAGCGGGCGGTACGGACAACTGATCCACTTCGGGTGACTTCACTCACTTCCACCACACCCCGGCGGACCGCTGTCTCCACCCGGCGGCCTGCCCTGGAGGCCACCACTTCGTACGTCCTGGTCGTGTCACCCGCGTCCACGACTATTTCCACACGATCGCCCTTCATTGATCCAATCCCCCCTCTGCGACGGTCCTTTGAGATCTCGCACGGGCCCGAGAGCCTGGATCTCCGGCTCCCTGACCACTGCTCAATTCTCCCACCGGGCACTGACAATCGATGAGACGGCGAGGGCGCGGCCTCTGAGCGCGCCGCGCCACGGGTACGTAAGCTGTGCCTCGTCAGGCGGACCAGGCAGCGGGGATGGGCAGACGATGGCGATGATGCGGCTCCGGCGCGAGGACCCGCGTGTCGTCGGCTCGTTCAGGCTGCACCGACGGCTCGGCGCGGGCGGCATGGGCGTCGTCTACCTGGGCTCGGACCGCAGGGGCCAGCGGGTGGCGCTCAAGGTGATCAGGCCGGACCTGGCGGAGGATCAGGAGTTCCGTTCCCGCTTCGCGCGTGAGGTGTCCGCCGCCCGGAGGATCCGCGGGGGCTGCACGGCCCGGCTGGTGGCCGCCGATCTGGAGGCGGACCGCCCCTGGTTCGCGACGCAGTACGTCCCGGGCCCCTCGCTGCACGACAAGGTCGCCGAGGAGGGTCCGCTCCCGGCGGCCGAGGTGGCCGCGATCGGTGCCGCGCTCTCGGAGGGGCTGGTCGCGGTGCACGAGGCCGGTGTCGTCCACCGGGACCTGAAGCCGTCGAACATCCTCCTCTCCCCCAAAGGCCCCCGCATCATCGACTTCGGCATCGCCTGGTCGACCGGCGCGAGCACGCTGACCCACGTCGGTACGGCGGTCGGGTCACCGGGCTTCCTGGCGCCCGAGCAGGTGCGCGGCGCGGCGGTGACGCCCGCCACGGACGTGTTCTCGCTCGGCGCGACGCTGGCCTACGCGGCCATGGCCGACTCTCCCTTCGGGCACGGCAGTTCCGAGGTGATGCTGTACCGCGTGGTGCACGAGGAACCTCATCTGCTCGACGTGCACGACGCGCTCGCCCCGCTGGTCCGCGCCTGTCTGGCGAAGGACCCGGAGGAGCGGCCGAGCACGCTGCAGCTCTCCATGCGGCTCAAGGAGATCGCGGCGCGCGAGGCGCAGGGACTGCAGGAGCGGCGGCCGCCGGCGCAGCGGAGCGAGCAGGAGCTCGACCGGCCGACGGGTCGGCTGGAGGGCCCGTACACCGAGCAGTCGACCCGGCGTGCGGCCGGTGGCGGAGGACCCGCGTCGCGCTCCCAGGGTCGGCGTCCCACGTCGTCGCGCCCGGGGGCTCCCCGCACGGACGGCTCGCCCTCCAGGGCCGCCCGGGGGGCCGCGCGCTCCGGTCAGCACCCGCAGGGGCAGAAGCCCACGAACGGGCGGCCGGGCACCCGGCCCGGGGTACGGACGACTTCGGCGGGGAAGAGCGGGAAGCGACGTCCGGCGAACCCCCGGCTGCTGCGCCAGCGCCTGGTCGTCTTCGTCGTGGTGACGCTGCTCGTGGCCCTGGGGATCGCGGCCGCGCAGGGCTGCCAGGGGCCCGCCAGCGGGCTGCAGCAGCCGCGGTCGCAGACGTACGACGGCGTCGCCCCGCAGTCCGTGCGGGTGGACGGGTCCTGACGACGGCCCGCCCGTCGTCACCCGGTCAGGCCGGCCCGACCCTGGTCGCGTAGAAGGCGACCGCGGAGGCCGCGGCTACGTTGAGTGAGTCGACCCCGGCGTCCATCGGGATGCGCACGTGGGCGTCGGCCACGGCGAGGGCCTCGGCGGTGAGACCGTCGCCCTCCGTCCCGAAGACGAGCGCCAGTTTCTCGTGCCGTCGCGCGACGAGTTCGTCCAGGGTGATCGACCTGTCGCTGAGGCACAGCGCGGCCGTGGTGAACCCGGCCTCACGCAGCAGCCCGATGTCGTCGGGCCACGAGGTGAGACGGGTCCACGGGACGTGGAAGACGGATCCCATCGAGACCTTCACCGCACGGCGGTAGAGCGGATCGGCGCAGCGGGGGGTCAGCAGGACGGCGTCGACGCCGAGTGCCGCCGCGTTGCGGAAGGCGGCCCCGAGGTTGGCGTGGTCGACGATGTCCTCGAACAGGGCGACCCGCCGCACGCCGCCCTCCGCCGGGGCGAGCAGGCTCCCGGCGTCGGCCAGCGGCCTGCGGTGCATGGACGCGAGGGCACCACGGTGCACGTGGTAGCCGGTGACACGCTCCGCGAGCTCGGGTGTGACGGCGTACACCGGTGCCGTGGCCTCGTCGATCACGTCGCGCATGACGTCGGTCCACTTGGCGGAGAGCATCATGGAGCGCATCTCGTACCCGGCGCTCGCGGCGCGCCGGATCACCTTCTCGCCCTCAGCGATGAAGAGGCCCTCCGCGGGCTCGCGCCGCCGCCGGAGTTCGACGTCGGTCAGACCGGTGTAGTCACTCAGACGCGGATCGTCCGGGTCGTCGACGGTGATGAGTTCTGCCACGGGTGCTACTGCCTTGTCAGGTGGGGTGGAGTAACGGCGGTCGGGGCTGCGGGTCAGCCTTCGAGGTGCCCGGCCTGTTCCGTGCCGACGGCGACGACGTCGCCGATGACGATGACGGCGGGGGGCCGTACCTCTTCCGCGACCGCCCTCTCCCCCACGGTCGCGAGGGTGGCGTCGACCCTGCGCTGAGCCGCCGTGGTGCCTTCCTGGACCAGGGCCACCGGGGTGTCGGGGGACTTGCCGTGGACCATGAGGGCGCGGGCGATGGCGCCGATCTTGTCCACGGCCATCAGGAGGACCAGGGTGCCCCGCAGCTGCGCGAGTGCCTGCCAGTCGACGAGGGAGCGGGGGTCCTCAGGCGCCACGTGACCGCTGACCACGGTGAACTCGTGCGCCACACCACGATGTGTCACGGGGATCCCGGCCGCGCCCGGCACGGAGATCGAGCTGGAGATCCCGGGGACGACGGTGCAGTCGATGCCCTCGGCGGCCAGTGCCTGGGCCTCCTCCATGCCTCGGCCGAAGACGAACGGGTCGCCGCCCTTGAGGCGGACCACCGACTTCCCGGCCTTGGCGTGGTCTATCAGCGCCTGGTTGATCGCCTCCTGCGCCATGTAGCGGCCGTAGGGGATCTTCGCGGCGTCGATCACCTCGACGTGCGGCGGAAGCTCGTCGAGGAGGTCGCGGGGGCCCAGCCGGTCGGCGATGACCACGTCGGCCTCGGCGAGCAGGCGGCGGCCCCGGACGGTGATCAGGTCGGGGTCACCGGGCCCGCCGCCCACGAGCGCGACGCCGGGGGCGCGGTTCCGGTGGTGGGGCGCGGCGAGGGTCCCGTCGCGCAGGCCCTCCACGATCGCGTCGCGGACCGCGGCGGAGTGCCGGGGGTCGCGGCCCTCGGAGGTGGTGGTGAGGACGGCGACCGTGATGCCTTCGCTGCGCCCGGTGGCGGGCGTCCAGGCCGTGGCCGCCTCCGCGTCGTCGCTACGGACGCACCAGGTGCGGGTGCGTTCGGCCTCGGCGGAGGCGGCGTCGTTGGCGGCGGCGTCGGAGGACGCGACGAGGGCGTACCAGGTGTCGGTGAGATCCCCGTCCTGATACCTGCGGCGCTCCCAGTGGATCTCGCCCGCGTCGGCCATGGCCTGCACGGAGGCGGTCGCGGACGGTGAGACCAGGGTGATGTCCGCTCCGGCCGCGATCAGTGCGGGCAGCCGGCGCTGTGCGACCTGGCCGCCGCCGACGACGACGACTCGGCGCCCGTTCAGGCGCAGACCGACGGGGTAAGCAGGATGATCGTCGTGCTCGGCCATGGTCGTGCGGGCTCCTCGTGCAGGGTGCGGTGTGCTGCGGGCCGCTGCGGCGGTGGAGCGGCTGTGACGTGAGCTGAGTGGGGCGGTGACGCGTGGGACCACGATACGGGGTGGTGACGACGGTGCCCCGTGCGGCCGTGGCAGCCCCGCGGCTCCCGCTGCCCTTGGTGGAGAAGGGGAACGCCAAGGCCGCGGATTCCCGTGTGCCGGTTCGCACCGGGGTGCGCGGGCGGGCGCCCGCGCACCCGGTTCACGCATCCGCGAGGGGCCGGTGCTGACGGCGCGCGGACGCCCCGCTCACCGGATGGGCCCACCTGCCGGCCGGTCCCGTACGGGGGCGGCCCCGGACGGGCCGGACGGGCCCGCCCGGGCATCGTGGTGCGCCTACTTCTCGGTGACACCCGCGGAGTCGAACGTGGCCACCTCGTGCATCGCGCGCGCGGCGCTCTGCACGATGGGGAGCGCGAGCAGGGCGCCGGTGCCCTCGCCGAGACGGAGGTCCAGATCGACCAGCGGGCGCAGGCCCAGCTTGTTGAGCGCCGCGACGTGACCCGGTTCGGCACTGCGGTGGCCCGCGATGCACGCCGCGAGCGCCTCGGGGGCGATCGCCCGGGCGACCAGTGCGGCCGCGCCGGCACTCACGCCGTCGAGGATCACCGGTGTACGGAGCGAGGCGCCGCCCAGCAGGAAGCCGGCCATAGCGGCGTGCTCCAGACCGCCGATCGCCGCGAGCACGCCGATGGGGTCGGTGGGATCGGGCTGGTGCAGCTCCAGGCCCCTGCGGACGACGTCCACCTTGCGGGCGTGCATCTCGTCGTTGATCCCGGTGCCCCGGCCGGTCACCTCGGCCGGGTCCATGCCCGTGTACACGCAGATCAGTGCCGCCGAGGCGGTGGTGTTGGCGATGCCCATCTCACCGGTGAGGAGACCCTTGTTGCCGGCCGCCACCAGGTCGCGGGCCGTCTCGATGCCCACCTCGATCGCCGCGAGCACCTCCTCGCGGGTCAGCGCGGGGCCCGTGGTGAAGTCGGCCGTTCCGGGACGGACCTTCCGGGGCAGCAGCCCCGGCGTCGCGGGGAGTTCGGCCGCGACGCCGACGTCCACGACGCAGACCTCGGCGCCGACCTGCGCGGCGAAGGCGTTGCAGACCGCTCCGCCACCGAGGAAGTTGGCGACCATCTGGCCGGTGACCTCCTGCGGCCACGCCGTGACGCCCTGGGCGTGCACCCCGTGGTCACCGGCGAAGATCGCGACGGCGGCGGGCTCGGGGACGGGCGGCGGGCAGAGCCGGGAGAGGCCGGAGAGCTGGGCGGAGATGATCTCCAGCATGCCGAGCGCCCCTGCCGGCTTCGTCATCCTCTTCTGGCGTTCCCACGCCTCGCCGAGGGCCTTGGCGTCGAGCGGGCGGATGCCGGCGATGGTCTCCTGGAGCAGGTCGTGCGGCTCCTCGCCCGGCAGGGCCCGGCGGCCGTACGTCTCCTCGTGGACGACCCAGGACAGCGGGCGGCGCTTGGACCAGCCCGCCTGCATCAGCTCGGGCTCCTCGGGGAACTCGTCGACGTAGCCGACGCAGAGGTACGCGACGACTTCGAGGTGCTCGGGCAGGCCGAGTGCGCGGACCATCTCACGCTCGTCGAAGAAACTGACCCAGCCGACGCCGAGGCCCTCGGCGCGGGCGGCCAGCCACAGGTTCTCCACGGCGAGCGCGGACGAGTACGGCGCCATCTGCGGCTGGGTGTGCCGGCCGAGGGTGTGGCGGCCGCCGCGGGTGGGGTCGGCGGTGACGACGATGTTCACGGGCGTGTCGAGGATCGCCTCGATCTTCAGTTCCTTGAACTGCTTCGCCCGGGCCTTGGGGAGCGACTTCGCGTAGGCCTCCCGCTGGCGCTGCGCCAGTTCGTGCATGGAACGGCGCGTCTCCGCTGAGCGGATGACGACGAAGTCCCAGGGCTGCGAGTGACCGACGCTGGGCGCCGTGTGCGCCGCCTCCAGGACGCGGAGGAGGACCTCGTGCGGGACGGGGTCGCTGCGGAAGCCGTTGCGGATGTCGCGGCGCTCGCGCATCACGCGCAGGACGGCTTCGCGCTCGGCGTCGTCGTAGCCGGGTGCGGGCGCCGTCGCGGGCGCCGCCTCGACGGACTCCGCCGCTTCGGATGCCTCCGGCGTCTCGGCCGCCGCGGGCTCCTCGGGAGCCACTGGGGTTACTGGAGCTTCGGGGAGTACGGGCGTGGCGGGCAGATCGGCGAGCAGAGGGATCTCGGGCACGTAGGCCGGCATCGGTGCCTCGGCCGGGACCGGGTCCGCGTCCGCCTGCGCCTCGGGGGTCTCGATGATCTCCGGCCCGGTACCGGGTTCCGGCTCGGCGAAGTCCCGGAAACCGGCCAGGGGCTCGGTCACCGGAGCAGACGCCGGCTCGGGCTCCACGAAAACCGCGGGCTCGGATGCCTGCACGGCGGCCGGCTCGGCTGACTCGGTGGCCGGAAGCTGCACGGGCTCGACAGCGGCCGGAGCTTCCGTGGGAACCGGCTCCGCCTCCGCGGCGACGGGCTCCGGCACGGATACGGCCGACGGCTCGGGTTCGGCGGGCGCCTCGGCCGCGGGGGCGGGCGGAGCGACGACGGGGGCGGGCTGAGCGACAGGCCCGGCAGGGGCGGCGGCCTCGATGGTCGGCTCGGCAGCCTCCGCGACCTCGGCCGGAATCTCGCCCGGGATCTCGGCCGGAGCCTCGCCCGTGACCTGAGCGGGACGCTCCTCCGCGGGAGGCTCCGGCATCGGGGCAGGCTCGGGGGCGACCGTTTCTGCGGGGGCCACTTCCGCGGGGGCACCGGAGGGCGTGATCTCTGCTGCAGGGTCCGGTGCGGGGGTCTCCACCGGCAGGGCGGACAGCGCCGACTCGGCGGTCGGGACCGGCTGCACGGTGACCGCGGCCTCGGCAGGAGCCGCCTCGACGGGAGGAGCGGCAGGGGTGGGAACCACCGACTCGGCCTGGACCGGCTCGGGCTGCGCCGGTGTCTCCTGCGCGGGAGGGGCGACGGGAGCCGCGACCGGCTCGGGCATGGGCTCCGGCGTAGCGACCGGCTCCGGCGCGCCCCAGGCCTGAGCGCCCTGCGGCGGGATCTCACCGAGTTGCGGGCCGGGCAGCGGGGCCGCGTCGTCCGCGGGGACGTCGAAGTACTCGGGACCCGTGGTGGGCGGACCGGCGTGGCGTACGGGCACGGTCGCCTGCGGGGCACCGGCCGGTCCGCGGTCCGCGAGCGAGCGGACCACTCCGGTGGCCCCTCCGTAGGAAGGTGCTTCGGTGGACGCGGGACCACGGTGCAGGGGGCGCCGGACCGGCGAGGCGGCCAGCGGGACCTGAACCGGCTGGTGCGCGGGGATGCGTACGCCGTTGACGTCCGCGGAGCCGGACGCGTGGGCACCGTGTCCCGGCCTGCCCTGTGCCGGGATCTGCTGCGGCACGACGTTCTCGTACTGTCCGGTGGCCGGTGCGTCGCTCCACGCACCCTGGGCCGCGGGCATCAGGAGGAGGTCGTCGTCCTCGGGTGCTTGCTCGGAGGGCTCGAGGTAGGTGTAGGCGTCCGGGGCGGGGATGCCCGGCTGCTCCACCATGCCTGCGTTCTCCGGCAGTCCCTCGCCCGGGATCTGGCCGGTGTCAGTCATGCGTACCCCTCGCCCATCGTCAGTGCTCCTTCGCCCTTCGCCCGGAATGCCCGAACCGCAGCACGCCGGCGCTCGCCAACAAGAACGAGCGGGCTCGCCGCGCGGCACGAAACGCGCGCGGAGCTACATATTCTCGCGGGCGATCGCCGCCGCGACAGACGGTTCCGTCTCGGCTCGCTGTGGACTGCGCCACGTTGCGCGTCCCCCGGTTGCGCTGTACCACATCGCGGACCAATACGGTCCACTTTTCCGGACATTGATGAACGAATTATCGAACACCCGGGCGCGGTACAACAATCGGTCAGCCTACCTCGCGCGCTGCGACCGACGTTCAGGGGGCGAGGTCCGAACGCACCGCCGCGAGCAGGAACACGACGGATCGCTCACGCTCCGCCCAGTCGGAGGTGTCCAGTTCAACGGACTGGAGCAGTGCGCACTCGACCGTGTAGCCGTTCTCCGCGAGTGCCGCCCCCAGGGTTTCCGCCTCGTCACGGTTCGAGGCATGGGTGACGATACGTTCCGGCCGCCGGTCGGCGACCGCGATGGCCACCGGCACGCCCCCGCCGCCTATCCGCACGACATCGGGCTCGGGCAGGCTCTCCAGGACGTGCGGGGCGGAGCCGCGGATGACCTGGACGGCGACCTGGAAGGTGCGCGCGGCCGCCGCCGTACGCGCGCAGGCGTCGGGGTCGCTGTCGACGGCGAGCACCGCCGCACCGAAGCGGGCCGCCTCGACCGCCAGGGCCCCGTCGCCGGAGCCAATGTCCCAGACCAGGTCACCGGTGCGCGGTCCGAGGCGCGCGAGCTGGGCGGCGCGCAGCCCCGGGGACCCGCCCTCGCCGCCGTCCCCCGCACCGCCGTAGGAGGCGCCGGGCAGCGCCCAGCCCCTGACGTCCTCGCGCTGGGCGGGGCGGCGGCCGGCGATCCAGGCGCCGTCGGCGGTGGCCTCGGGACCGCCGCCGACGACGATGACGACGTTCGGGTCGCGCCAGGTGTGGTCGGCGGTCTTGTCCGAGGTGAGGACGGTGACGCGTTCCCGGGCGGTGCCGAGTTCCTCGCAGATCACGAAGGTGCGGTGGACACCGTCGAGGAGCAGGGCGAGTTCGGCCGGCCCCGCGCCCGGCGACGTGAGCACGGCGACCTTGTGGTGGGCGCGGATGACGTTGACCGCGCGGCGCAGGGTGCGCGGATGCGCCACGACGATCTGCGCGTCGTCCCACGGCATCCCGGCACGGGCGAAGGCGGTGGCGACGGAGGAGACCGCGGGCACGACCTCGACCTCCAGGCCGTGCTCGGGCCTGCGGAGCGTCCGTACGACGCCGAAGAAGCCGGGGTCGCCGTCGGCGAGCACGACGGCGCTGCCCCGGTGGCCGGCGATCCTCCGGGCGGCCAGGTCGACGCTGCCGAGGCGGATGCGTTCGGCGGGCCCGGGGACCTCGGGGAGCGCGAGGTGATGGGCGGCGCCGGCGACGAGCGTGGCGGCCGAGAGTGCGGCCGTGGCCGCTCTCGACAGGGGCGAGCCGTCCCAGCCGATCACCGTGACCCGGTCGGCCATCGTCGTCAGTCTCCTGGGGTGTCGCTTGCGCGGGCTGTCCGCGGGATGTCGCGGAGCAAGGGCGAGCGTATCCGGTCCGTACCAGCGCCCTTCGGGGGGCTCCCCGGGCCCGGGACGCGGTTCAGTTCCAGTCCTGGTACGCGCTGTATCCGCCCGCCTCCGCCAGTTGCTCGGCGACGCCGTCCAGGTCCTCCGGCAGGAGCCCCCACACGATGAGGTCGGTCCTGATGTCGGTCCAGCCGCCGTCCTCGGTAGCGGTCCTGGCTATGCGGGCGTTGCGCAGGACACCCTCGCTGATGCAGCCCAGTTTCTGGGCGACCTGCTGGGAGGCGGTGTTCCCGGCGGGTGTGCGCAGCTCGATGCGCTCGAAACCCTGGTCCCGGAAGAGCCATTCGGCGAGGGCCAGGACCGACTCGGTGGCGTATCCCTCGCCGCGCGCCCAGGGGGCCGTGATGTAGCGGACCTCGGTGGCGAGGGTGCGCCGGTCGGTGTTGAGGAGGCGGACCGATCCGACCAGACGCTGGGTGAGGAACTCGGTGACGGCGAAGACGATGCCGTGGCCCTGGGACCGCTCGGCGGGTGCGATCCTGCGCACCCAGCGCTCGGCGTCGGTCTGTGTATAGGGATGCGGTGCCTCGGTCCAGGCGGTGACCAGTTCGTCGTTCATCATCTCGATGTACGCCGGCACGTCAGCCATGTCGAAAGGGCGCAGCACCAACCGGTCCGTGCTGATGGAGATGGACGGGAAGGTGTTAGTCATGCGCAGCTCCATGCCGAAGACCGTGTGAAGACACAGCATGCAGCATCAGGCGGGCGGCGCGCATGGGCGGGTCCGCACGGCGGGGCCCCGCACACCGTGTGGGGTGTGCGGGGCTCGCGGTGCAAGTGGTGCCCTGGGGTCAGGACTTGGCCGGCGCACCGAAGGCCGGGATGATCGATCCCTTGTAGGTGTCCTCGATGAACTTCTTGACCTCGTCGGAGTTCAGGAGCTTCGCGAGCTTCTCGACCCGGGGGTCCTTCTCGTTGCCCTTCTTGACGGCGAGGAGGTTGGCGTACGGGTTGCCCTCGGCCTTCTCCAGCACCAGGGAGTCCTTACCGGGCTGGAGGCCGGCCTCGATCGCGTAGTTGCCGTTGATGACGGCGGCGTCGACGTCGCCCAGGGCACGCGGCACGGTCGCGGCCTCGATCTCCTTGAACTCAAGGCCCTTCTTGTCCGTGATGTCACTGAGCTTGGCATTGGTGCCGACGCCGTCCTTGACAGTGATCAGGCCGTTCTCGGCCAGGAGCTGGAGCGCACGGCCCTCGTTGGTGGTGTCGTTCGGGACGGCGACGGTCTGGCCGGGCTTGAGGTCCTTGAGGTCCTTGAGGTCCTTGATCTTCTTGGAGTAGAGACCGAGGGGTTCGAGGTGTACGTCGACGACCGGGACGATGTGGGTCTTGTTCTTCTTGTTGAAGTCGTCCAGGTAGGGCTTGTGCTGGAAGAAGTTGGCGTCGACCTGGCCGTTCTCGGTTGCGGTGTTCGGCAGGACGTAGTCCGTGAACTCCTTGACCTCCAGCTTGAGGCCGGCCTTCTGGGCCAGGTTCTTCTTGACGAAGTTCAGGATGTCGGCGTGCGGCGTCGGGGACGCGGCGACGACGAGGGCCTTGGAGGTGTCCGCGTCGGCACCCGTGGCGCCCTTGGCGGACGGGTCGGAGTCCGTACCGCAGGCGCTGAGCCCGAGGGCCAGGGCGGCGGTGACAGCGGCGGCGGCGGAGAGCTTGATGTTCTTACGCACGAAGAGTGCCTCTTTCCGGTGGTGATGGTGGTGCGCCCGGACAAGGAGTTCGGGGCTTCTTGGGGAGATGGAGTCAGGAGGTGGTGCGTCCCCGGCGTGCCAGCAGGCGTACGGCTCCGTCGCCGATCAGCTGGACAACGGTCACGATGACGATCAGCAGCGCGACGGTGATCAGCATGAACTGGTTGTCGAAGCGCTGGAATCCGTAGGTGACGGCCTTGGAACCCAGCCCTTCGCCGCCGACCGCGCCGGCCATCGCGGAGTAGCCGACGAGGACGATGACCGTCGTGGTGACACCGGAGACGATCGACGGCAGCGCCTGCGGCAGCAGGACCTTGCGAACGATGGTCGGGATGGATCCGCCCATGGACTGGACGGCCTCGACGAGTCCGTGGTCGACCTCGCGCACCGCGGTCTCGACGAGCCGCGCGAAGAAGGGAATGGCGCCGATGGCAAGTGGCACGATCATCGCGGACGGGCCGATGAAGGTGCCGACGACCCAGGTGGTGAAGGGGATCAGGGCGATCAGCAGGATGATGAAGGGCAGCGAGCGGCCGATGTTCACATCACGCCGATGACCTTGTTCACCACGGTGTTCTGCAGCAGTCCGCCCTTGTCGGTGAGGACGAGCAGGATGCCGAGCGGCAGCCCGCCGAGTGCGGTGACGAGGGTCGACCAGAACACCATGTAGAGCGTGTCGATGGTTCCCTGCGAGAGCAGTGGCCGCATTTCGGACCAGGTCACTTCGCCACCTCCTTCGTGAGAGCGGCGGGGGTGCGGTCGGGGGTCCCGGCGGCGTCGCCGTCCACGACCTCGGCCTGGAGGCCCTGCTCGCGCAGGAAGCCGATCGGTACGACGTTCTCCTCGAAACGGCCGGGCAGTTCGATGCGCATGCGGCCGATCTGCTTGCCACCGACGGTGTCCATCGCCGCACCCAGGATCGAGATGTCGATGTTGTACGTGCGGGAGAGTTGCGAGATCACCGGCCGGGCGGCCGACTCACCGTGGAAGGTGACGTCGACGACCGTCCGGTCGGGGCCCGAGGCGGAGCCGCCCACGGGGAACAGCTCGTGAGCGAGCTCGGAGCCGGGGGTGGCCAGCAGGTCGCCCACCGTGCCCGACTCGACGATGCGGCCCCTCTTCATCAGCGCCGCGGAGTCGCAGACCGTCTTGACGACGTCCATCTCGTGCTGATGAGCAGGACGGTGAGACCGAGTTCCTGGTTGAGGTCGCGCAGGAGCTGCAGGATGGATCGGGTCGTCTCGGGGTCGAGCGCGGACGTCGCCTCGTCCGAGAGCAGCACCTTGGGGTCGCCGGCCAGGGCTCGGGCGATGCCGACGCGCTGCTTCTGCCCGCCGGAGAGCTGACCGGGGTAGGCCTTCGCCTTGTCGGCGAGGCCGACGAGGTCGAGGAGCTCGAGCGCCTTGCGGGTACGCGCCTGGCCGTCGACCCCGAGGATTTCCAGGGGGAGCTCGATGTTGTCGCGGACGGTGCGTGAGTCCAGCAGGTTGAAGTGCTGGAAGACCATGCCGATGCGGCTGCGCGCCTGGCGGAGCTCCTTGTCGGCACGGCGGCCGCGGCCCGCCAGAGCGGTGAGGTCCTGGCCGCCCACGCTCACGGTGCCCGATGTGGGACGTTCGAGGAGGTTGACGCAGCGGATGAGGGAGGACTTGCCGGCGCCGCTCTGTCCGATGACGCCGTAGACCTCGCCCTCGCGGACGTGCAGGTCGACGCCGTCCAGGGCGGTGACGTCACGGCCGCGTGACTGGTAGACCTTCGTGAGGCCCGAAGTGGTGATCACAGGTTTTCCGTCGCTGTCGAGTGCACGGCGCGGTGTCCGCCGGGCACGGGGCATTCGTCTGACGAGACTGTTCTCAGTGGTCGACCGGTGGGAGTCTCGGCACGGTCCTGCCTACGACAGGCGCGGAACACGCCTGAGCAGACTCGGTCCGCTGGGCGCGGACGGCACGGACTCGGTCTCGCTTCGGGGCGCGAGACTCAGGCGGGGGCCCTCAGAAGGCGCGCATTCGACACATACAACGAGCACCGGGCGTCGTGATCGCCTCGGTCGCAGGGCTGCGGTAGCTCGTCGTGGTCATGACCCGAGTAAAACAGACGTAATGTTCGCGCCGACCGCCCTGTCCGAATAGCGGACTGTCGTGGACGGGCCGCTCCGGCCGCCTCGATTTCCGAGTTGCACCGCTGCGACCTGCACAAAAGCGCACCGGAGGACGACGCCCCAGCCGAACCGGCAGGAGCCCACGGCACGGGTGCTGTGGCAAAGGCCACGGTACGCGCACACCGCCCGCACGCCGGGCCCGCACGCGGGGGCTCTCTCCGTCCGTAATACCCTCACTTCATGCTCGATGCCCTGACGGTCGCGGTCGCCGTGACCGCGCTCGCCCTCGCCGCCTGGTGCGGACACGCCGCCTACCGGGACCAGCCCACGAAGGACTGGCATTTCATCGGCATGGCCGTCGTCTCCGTGCTGGCGCTGGCGCAGCTGGTCGTGGGGATCGTGCAACTGGCGCGTGGGGAGCGACCCGACCAGGGCATGACGATCTTCATCGCCTACCTGATCGGTGCCGCCGCGGCCGTGCCCGCGGCGGGCTTCCTGTCGCTGACGGAGCGGACCCGGTGGGGTTCGGTGACGGTGGCGGCCGGCGCGGTCGTGCTCGCCGTCCTCGAAGTGCGGCTCTACGACATCTGGGGAAACTGACCGTGAGCGACACCGACCGACAGGGAACGCCCGCTTCCCCGGCCTCCCGGCAGAAGCAGCAGTTCGAGCTCGGGACCGGGCCGGGACGGGTACTGGTCTGGTTCTACGGCGTGTTCACCGTGGCCGCCGCGTCCCGCTCGATCGTCGAGATGATCCTGGACTTCGGGAAGGCGCCGCTCGCCTACACCCTGTCGGCCGTCGCCGCGGTCGTATACGGCTTCATCACGTACTCGTTGGTGCGGGGCGGCGAGAAGGCGCGCAGGGCGGCGCTGATGTGCTGCGCCGCCGAGCTCGCGGGTGTACTGATCGTCGGGACGTGGACGCAGGTGGAGCCGTCCGCCTTCCCGGACAGCACCGTGTGGTCCGGGTTCGGCATGGGTTACCTGTTCATCCCGGTGATCCTGCCGGTCACCGGGATGCTCTGGCTGCGCCGGGCACGGAACGCCTGACACCGCCCGTCACAGGCGACGTTCAGGCACTGGCCACGAAGTCGGGCACGTCCGCGTCCTTCTCCAGCAGGACCAGCCGAACGCCGTCCCCTCCGGTCGTACCGCCGACCCGGGCGTACCCCGCCTTGCGGTACAGCCGCAGATTTCCCTCGCTGCGCTCCCCCGTGTGCAGCCGGAAGCGCGTGGCGGAACGCCCGTCCGCGAGGCCCGACTCGGCGGCGGTCAGGAGCCGGGTGCCCAGCCCGTGGTTGCGCAGCCTGGGGTGGACGCAGAGTTTGCCGATCCGGCCGACACCGTCCTCGTCGGCGAAACCGCGTACCGAGCCGACGACTTCCTCGCCGAGCCGGGCAACGTACACGAGATCCGTGGCGACTTCCTCGCGCACCGAGTCGAGTGTCTGGATGAGCGGGTCGATCCGGTAGTTGCCGTACAGCTCCGCCTCGCTCTGGAAACAGAGGTACTGGAGTCTGAAGATCTGCTCGACGTCCTGCGCCGTCGCCGCCGAGATGGTCACACTCATGCCCATGTGTGCATGCCTCCCGCTCACCTGCTCCACCGGTTGTCTACCGCTCCATTCCCCGCAGTTCAGGAGCTACAACCTCCGCCGCGAGCATTCTGCGCAGACATCCAAGGCATCGGGAACGCATAGGACCCAAACTGCCCTGTGACATACCCAACTCCCCTGCGATTTCCCGGTAGGTCGGATCGTGGGGGGCGAGCATCGCCTCAAGTAACCGGCGGCATCTCCCCGGCAGTCTGCCCACCGCGCTGCGCACCGCCCGGCGTTCGTCGGCCCCCACCGCGATCCGCTCGGGGCATCCGGCCCAGTCCGCCGGGGATTCGCCGGCCGTGTACGCGCGCTCACGCAAGGCCCTGCGGCGAGCGGCCCGCACCTCCGCCCGCACCGCGGCGCGGACCCACCGGGCGGGATCGGCCAGAGCCGCGGTCACGTCCCGGCCCTCCAGCAGGCGCAGCCACACCGCCTGTTCGACGTCCGCGGCCTCGGCGCCGGCCGCGTGCGCCTCGGCCGTCGCCTCGGCGCGGACCAGGGCGTGCAGGGCGCGGACCAGGATTCGCCCCTCGCCAGAGGGCCGAGCCGGCGTTGCGGGTCCGGCCGGCCGGACCGCGGCCGGTCTCCCGGACGGCCCGTGCCCGCGCTCGTGGTCTCGGCCCTGGCCCTGGCCCTGGCCCTGGCCCTGGCCCTGGCCCTGGGAAACATGATCAAGAAGCGTCATGCCCCGTCAACGCTCCCCGGGCACGGCCGGTTGCCGCACACGGGGAGCTCCACCCGACCGGGGCATCACCGCCGGGCGGCTGACGTGTCCGTGGACCGGACCGGGTGCCTCAGACGCCCCGGAAGTCGGCCGCCGCGAGCAGTGCGGTGTCCGGGTTGTCGGAGAAGACCCCGTCGATGCCCGTCGCGAAGTACGTACGGAAGGCGGCGAACGCGTCTCCGTAGGCGTTGGGGTCGGTACCCCGCCGGAAGTCGGCCGGAAGGAAGGTGTTCTCGTTGCGCATGGTGTAGGGGTGCAGGATCAGCCCCCGCGCGTGCGCGTCGGCGACCAGGGTGGTCGGAGCGGTCAGCCGGCCCGACGCGTCCTTGGGGATGACCAGGTCCAGGGTGGGGCCGATGCCCTGGGCGAAGGAGGCGATCCACTTCAGCCCGGCGGGAGTCACCAGATCCGCCACGGTGCGTGGGTCGCCCGCCTCCACGAAGTCCCAGGGCCTCTCCTTCGGCCCTGACAGCAGGACGACGCGCGGCGTGGCCACGAGCTCCGACAGCCGCTGGATCGATCCCGGCTCGAAGGACTGCAGGATCAGCGGGGAGTCCGCGCGGTGCCGGCCGTAGCGGCGCAGCAGCCGTGCCAGCCTCTCTTCCAGGCCGAGCCCGAGCCCCCTGAAGTAGGTGGGGTGCTTGGTCTCGACGTACAGCCAGACGGGCCGGCCGCGCCGGCGGCCCTCCTTGTCGGCCCAGCGCAGGACCTCCTCGAACGTGGGGATCTCCCAGCGGCCGTCGTAGAGGGTGTTCTCCTGGCGGTTGCCCGGGATGCGCTCCTTGGCCCTCAGGGTCTTCAGCTCCGCGAGGGTGAAGTCCTCGGTGAACCAGCCCGTGAGCGAGACGCCGTCGACCTTCTTGGTGGTCCTGCGGCTCGCGAAGCCGGGGTGGTCGGCGACGTCCGTCGTGGCGGTGATGTCGTTCTCGTGGCGGCAGACGAGGTGGCCGTCCTTGGTCGGCACGAGGTCCTGCTCGACGATGTGCGCGCCCATGTCGAGCGCCAGCTGGTAGGAGCCGAGCGTGTGCTCGGGGCGGTAGCCGCTGGCTCCGCGATGGCCGATGACCGTCGGCACGGGCAGGTCTCGGAAGGAGCCGTGGCCCGCGCCCTTCTCGTCGGGCGCGCCACGCCCGGCCGCGTTCGCCGTTCCGGTGATTCCGAGAGCCGCCGAGCCGAGGACGGCCGCCCCGAGGAGGGTCCGCCGCCCGGGTCCCGTCTGCGCGCGCTCTGTCATGAATGCTCCTCGCATGTGATGTCCGGCCCCTTCGGGGAAGGCTTGATCGTAGGCAGCTACGCCATCGGTGGGGCGGCTCGTGGACGAACATGGCGCAAACACACGTCAACACTGCGTATCCGCTCCGTGAACCCGATGTGCGGAGAGGGTGTACCCGCGAGTATCGTCCTCACCTGCACAGACCCTCGCGAATTTCCGCACCGGCCGCCCGGCCACTACACCGGAGGAAGCGTTGTCCCGACTCACGGTCATCAAGGCAGTGCTCGGACCCATCCTGCGCCTGCTCTTCCGGCCACAGGTGGAGGGTGTCGAGAACATCCCCGGGACCGGTCCGGTGATTCTCGCGGGGAACCACCTGACGTTCATCGACTCGATGATCATGCCGATCTGCTGCGACCGGCCGGTGTTCTACATCGGCAAGGACGAGTACGTCACGGGCAAGGGCTTCAAGGGCCGGCTGATGGCCTGGTTCTTCACCGGCTGCGGCATGATCCCCGTGGACCGGGACGGCGGCCGCGGCGGTGTGGCGGCACTCATGACGGGCCGCCGGGTGCTGGAGGAGGGCCATGCCTTCGCCATCTACCCCGAGGGCACCCGCTCCCCCGACGGCCGGCTCTACCGGGGTCGTACGGGCATCGCGCGGCTGACGCTCATGACGGGCGCCCCTGTCGTGCCGTTCGCGATGATCGGCACCGACAAGCTGCAGCCGGGCGGCTCGGGTCTGCCCCGTCCGGGCAAGGTCACGGTCCGCTTCGGTGAGCCGATGGAGTTCTCCCGGTACGAGGGGATGGACCGCGACCGCTATGTGCTGCGGGCGGTCACGGACTCCGTGATGGCCGAGGTGATGCGTCTGTCGGGCCAGGAGTACGTCGACATGTACGCCACCAAGGCGAAGGCCGCCTGAGCCGTACGAGTGTGTTCGAGGGGTGCGGCGCGGGCGCGCCCGGCCCCCCCCACGGCGGCGGCGGAACCGGCGTGGGGGGGCACGAGGGGCCACAAGAAACAAGCGGCCCCCCCCGGGGGGGGGCGCCCGACCGCGCCGGCCCCCGCCCGCA
>NZ_JBHVCT010000023.1:0-21204 GCF_042803195.1 Streptomyces sp. NPDC057428 | reverse complement strand
GGGGGGGGTACGGCCGTCTGTCGGCCGCCCCCTGTGGGTCCGGGGCGCCCGGGCCCCGGTGCGGGGGGGCGGCCGGCCCCCCCCCGCACCCCTCACTCGTCGGCGACGATCCCTTCTTGCAGCTCCTCGTTGCGCAACATGAACCAGGCGGCCACAGCGGTGGCGAGCAGCACGACGGCGCCGACCGCGGCCGACACCCGGAGTCCGTTGACGAAGGCCTCCTGAGCCGCGGTGACGAGCTCGCTCGCCTGGTTCGCGGGGAGGCTGTGGGCCATCTCCACGGCTCCCCCGAGCGACTCGTGAGCGGCGGCGGCCACTCGGGGCGGGATGCCCTCGGGTGTGCCGAAGCCCTTGTAGACGCCGGTGACGATGGAGCCGAGCACCGCGATGCCGAGAGCGGCGCCGAGTTCGTACGCCGTCTCGGAGACAGCTGACGCCGACCCCGCCTGCTCCTTCGGGACGCTGGAGAGGATCACGTCGGAGGTGACGGTGAAGGCGAAGCCGGCGCCGACGCCGACCACCAGGAGCAGGGCCCCGATCAGCGGGTAGCCCGTCTCCTTGTGGATCACGGTGACCACGGCCAGCGACACTCCGATGGCCCCCAGCCCCCCGGCCACCACGTTGCGCACCGAGAAGCGGCGCGCGACCGTCCCCGCCATCAGCCCGGCGGTCACCGCGCCGACCGCCGCGGGAAGTTCGGCGAGCCCGGCCTCGAGCGGGCCCCGCCCCTGGACCAGTTGCAGGAACTGGGAGAGGAAGAAGACGATCCCGGACAGGCCGAGGATGGTCAGCAGGTCGGCGAGGACCGCACCGGAGAACCCCCTGTGGTGGAAGAGCCGCATGTCCAGCAGCGGGGCGGGCAGCTTGAGCTGACGGCGTACGAACCAGACGAGTGCCCCCGCGCCGACGACCACCACCAGGACAGTCTTCCCGCTCACCCCGTGGGCGGCCGCCTCCTTGATGGCGTATACGACGCCGATCAGGCCGATCATGGACAGCCCCACGCTGGGGAGGTCCCACGGACCCGGTGCCGGGTTCTTGGACTCGGGGATCATCTTGATGCCGACGGCGACCAGGACCGCCATCACCGGCAGGTTGATCAGGAAGACCGATCCCCACCAGAAGTGCTCCAGCAGGAGACCGCCCACGACCGGCCCCACGGCCGCTCCCGCGGAGGCCATCGCCCCCCAGATGCCGACGGCGAGGCTGCGTTCGCGCGGGTCGTGGAAGAGGTTCCGGATCAGCGCGAGGGTGGACGGCATCAGGGTGGCGCCCGCGACGCCGAGCAGCGCCCGGGCCAGGATCATCATCTCGGGGCTGGATGCGTAGGCGTTGAGCACGGACACCGCGCCGAACGCCGTGGCTCCGCTCAGCAGCAGCTTCTTGCGCCCGATGCGGTCACCGAGGCTGCCCATGGAGACGAGGAGCCCGGCGATCACGAAGGAGTAGACGTCACCGATCCAGAGCAACTGGGTGCCGGTCGGTTCGAGGTCCTCGCTGAGGAAGGGCGTCGCCAGGCCGAGGACGGTGGCGTCGACGGCGACGAGCAGCACGGCCAGGACGAGCACGGCGAGGGCGATCCACCGCCCCGGATCACGCACGTTGCCGGTGGTGTCCGCCGGCTGGTCGGTGCCGCTCATTTCTCCACGCTCCGGCGTGCTCCGCCGAGGAGCAACTCGGCAATCATGTAAGGGAAGTCCTGTGCGGCGACCCTGCCCGTCTGTACGGCCCACGCGCAGCTGCCGATCAGGCCGTAGAGGGCCTCGGTGAGCCAGGCCGGTGTGAGGTCGATCCGGAACTCGCCGCGTTCCTGGCCGCGCAGGAAGAAGGCGGAGACCCGGGCGTCGAGGCGGCTCCATCCTTCGTGGACGTCGTCGCCCTCGAAGAGCTGGTTCTCCGTCACAAGGAAGGACAGCAGGCCCGCGCTGGGCTCGACGTGCGCGATGAGCCGGCGGAGTCCGTCCTCGGCGGTGCCCTCGTCGAGGGCGGCGGCGTCCAGTGCGGCCTCGAACTCCCGGATTCCGAGGTCTTCCAGTGCGCCGACCAGGGCGTCCCGGCCCGCGAAGTGCCGGTGCAGGGTGGCACGGCCGATGCCCGCGGCGCGGGCGACCTCGTCCATGGTCGCGGTGGCTCTGCGGCTCAGCAGGGCGGCGGCGCTGCGCAGCACCTGCTCACGGTCGAGGGTCATGAGACAACGTTAACCCATATGAGACATCAGCGTCCCATCGGGCGGGGCCGTGCCGCCGGAGGGACGACCGATGCGGAGGTGACGCCCACCGGGCGACCCGAGGCCGCCCGGTGGGCGAGGGGACACCATGGCGCCATGAAGCCGCTGCTGCTGATCGACATCGACGGTCCGCTCAATCCGTACGCGGCGCTCGCCCGCCGCGCCGCCCCGGCCGGTTACACACTCCACCGAATGCGGCCGACCGGGTGGAAGGAGGGCATGCCGCTGCCGGTCCTGCTCAGCCCGGACCACGGCGGCGAACTCCTGGCCCTCGCCGCCCGGTACGAACTCGTCTGGGCGACCACCTGGAAGGACGAGGCGAACGAGTGGGTCGGTCCGCACCTCGGGCTGCCCCCGCTGCCGTACATCGACTGGCCCTCGATGCACGGCACGCCGACGGACGGCACGTACTGGAAGACGCGTCACGTCGTCGACTACGCCGACGGGAGGCCGTTCGCCTGGGTGGACGACGAGATCTCCGACCTCGACACGGCCTGGGTCGCGGCGCATCACCGGGGGCGGGCCCTGCTGCGGCGGATCGACCCGTGGGTCGGCCTGTCGCGCGTGGACTTCGAGGTGCTCGCCGACTGGGCGGCGTGAGTGCACGCGGTTGCGCACCGGGGGTCCGGCCGGTCGCGCGCGGGCTGCCGCAGGGACCGCTCAGCTCCAGGGCAGTGAGGCCCGGTGGCGCCAGTAGGCTTCCGGCTCCTCCACCAGGGCGGACAGCCGGTCGAGCCGCTCCGGGTCGAGGTCGAGCAGCGGCGCGTGCAGATTGGCCGCGAGCTGGGTGACGGTCGCCGCGCCGGACAGTACGACACCCGCCCAGGGCTGGTGGAGCACGAGCGCCAGGGCGACGGCGTCCGCGCCCAGTCCCGCGTCGGCGCCGATCTCCTGGGCGACGGCGGGCGCTTCGGTGGCGGCGAGCCGTCCGTTGGCCATGGCCTCCTTGACGATGACCGTGAGCCCGGCGTCGTGGGCGTCGGACAGCGCGGGCCCTGCGGACGTCTCCAGGGCGTTGTAGGTCGCCTGGACCGTGTGGAAGAGGGGTTCGCCGTCCACGGTCACGGCGAGCGCGGCCCTGATGGCGTCGGCCTGGGCGGGTCCGCTCGTGGAGAAGCCGACCGTGGTGCCGCCCGCGGCCAGCTCGGCCAGACGTGCGTGCAGGTCCTTGTCGCCCAGCGCCGGGCTGTCGGCCGTCAAGGAGTGGATCTGGTAGAGGTCGAGCCGGTCGCCGAGGAGGCCGCTGCTCTCTGCGTACTGGCGCTCGAAGGCGGCGAGGCCGTGATCCTTCACCTCGGGCTGCTCTGCCTCCACACGCCAGTCGGCGGTGTAGGTGTAACCCCACTTGCTGCCGACGACCACGTCAGCCGCCTCAGGGCGTGCGGCGAGCCAGTCGGCGAGGAACTCCTCGGCACGGCCGTAGGAGCGGGCCGCGTCGATGTAGCGGACGCCCTGGGCGTAGGCCGCGTCCAGGAGTTCGTGCGTGCGGGCGCGCAGCGCCTCCACGGACCGGTCCGCGGGGAGGTCACGGTCCCGACGGAGGTTGATGTAACCGGGCCTGCCGACTGCGGCCAGGCCGAGCCCGATGTGGGAGGTCGGGGTGGTCGCTCGGTTCAGGCGGGTGAAGGGCATCGCGGGCTCCTCTGGGTCGGTTCCGAACGCCTTCCCGTCAACGTAGCCCGCGATACCCGCCAATCATCCGCGCGCGGTCGCCCAGGCGTGCTGCGTCACCAGGTCGGCCTTCACCTCGGCCAGCTGGACGGCGACGGCCGAGGGGGCCGTCCCGCCGCGGCCGTCGCGGGAGGCCAGCGCACCGGGCACGTCGAGGACCGTGCGCACCTCGGGCGTGAGGTGCTCGGAGATCTTCGCGAACTGCTCGTCCGTCAGCTCGTCGAGCTCGATGCCGTGGTGCTCGCACTCCTTGACGCACTCGCCGGCGACCTCGTGCGCCACGCGGAAGGGAACGCCCTGCTTCACGAGCCACTCGGCGATGTCCGTGGCGAGCGAGAAACCGGCCGGGGCCAGCTCCTCCATGCGCTCCCGGTTGACCGTGAGCGTGGCCATCATGCCGGTGAAGGCGGGAAGCAGGACCTCCAGCTGGTCGCAGGAGTCGAAGACCGGCTCCTTGTCCTCCTGGAGGTCGCGGTTGTACGCGAGCGGGAGGGCCTTCAGTGTGGCCATGAGACCGGTCAGGTTGCCGATGAGCCGGCCGGACTTGCCCCGGGCCAGTTCGGCGATGTCCGGGTTCTTCTTCTGCGGCATGATCGAGGAGCCGGTGGAGAAGGCGTCGTGGAGGGTGACGAAGGAGAACTCCTTCGTGTTCCAGATGATGACCTCCTCCGCGATCCGGGAGAGGTTGATTCCGATCATCGCTGTGATGAACGCGAACTCGGCGACGAAGTCCCGGGACGCGGTGCCGTCGATGGAGTTGGCGACGGAGCCGTGCTCGAAGCCGAGGTCGGCGGCGACGGCCTCCGGGTCGAGCCCGAGGGACGATCCGGCAAGCGCTCCGGAGCCGTAGGGGGACACGGCGGTCCGCTCGTCCCACTGCCGCAGCCGCTCGGCGTCCCGGATCAGGGGCTGCACATGGGCCAGCACATGATGGGCGAAGAGCACGGGCTGGGCGTGCTGGAGGTGGGTGCGGCCGGGCATGGCCACGTCCGGGTGTGCCTCGGCCAGGCCCACGAGCGCGTCCTGGAGCTCGGCGATCAGGCCCCCGATGATCCGTGCGTGGTCACGGAGGTACATCCGGAAGAGCGTGGCCACCTGGTCGTTGCGGGAGCGGCCGGCCCGCAGTTTGCCGCCGAGGTCGGGGCCGAGGCGCTCCAGGAGTCCGCGCTCCAGTGCGGTGTGGACGTCCTCGTCCGCGATGGTGCCGGTGAACGATCCGTCGGCGACGGCGGCTTCGAGCGCGTCGAGTCCGGCGATCATGCGGGTCAGCTCGTCCTGGGTGAGGAGGCCCGCCTTGGTGAGCACGCGCGCGTGGGCACGGGATCCGGCGATGTCGTACGGCGCGAGCCGCCAGTCGAAGTGGACGGAGGCGGACAGCTTGGCCAGCGCCTCGGCCGGGCCGTCGGCGAAACGGCCGCCCCACAGGCGTACGTCGCTGTTGCCGGTGCCGTTGCTCACTGCGTGCTCCTCGGAGTGCAAGGGGGTGCGAGGTGGGAACCGCGGCCGACTGCCCGCCCGGGTACGGGGGGAGACCGACGGTCAAGCGGTGGATCGGCCAGGCCGCGCTCGCCGCGGGCTTCGAGGACTGCCGGAGCCGTCACGATCACTGGTTGGTATAACTATGCAACGGTCCGTATGTTTTGTCAAAGAGGGTGGTGCGGTGGTGCACGGGCCGGGTTCTAGGCTGCACGCATGCGGCGCCTGATCCCTCTGTCCCCCACCCTTCTCCTCCCACCGCAGGACCGGCTTCTGCTGGGGAAGCCCCTGGCCACGACAGTGGACACGGCCGATCCGGAGGCATGGGCCGAGCTCGACAGGTGTACGGGTTCGGCGACCGCACGCCGCAGCGGGATCCGCCCGTTCGAAGACCTCCGGGAGGCGCGCCGGGACGGGGGCGGCAGTGCCGACTGGGCCGCCGCGCCGCGCTGGGACGAGGATGCGCGCGATGTCACCTGGTCCCGGTTTCCGCCCACCGAGCCGGAGACGGCCCTCGTACTGTGTCACCACCGGTGGCAGGCGCGCGAGGCCGCGCTGGCGTTCACCCCCGGCCGGACGGCCCTGCTGCCCCTGGTCGTCGTCCGCTGCGCCGACAGCCGCCTCGAAGTGCGGGAGCGCGCCCGCCACGTGCTGACCGCGGCGCTGGAGGGGGACGCGGCCCTGGCCCCGGAACTGGTCCCCGTCGCCCTGCGCATGACCCTGCGTCCGCACGGGGCGTGGGCACCGCAGCGGCTGCTGGCCGCCGCGGGCCCCCTTCCGGCCGCCGTCGTGGCCCGCGTCGGCGCGAGTCCGTTTCCCGCTGTCCGGCTGCTCGGGCTGCGGCTCTCCCTCGAACGCGGCCTCCTCACTCCCGGCGCGCTGACGGAACTGGCACTCACCGCTCGCGACCGGGCCGTCCGGCGCCTGTGCACGGACACGCTGCTGACACGCGTGAGTGCCGGCGATCCCGAACGGCTGCTGGACCCGCTGCTCGGCGCCTCCTCCGCCGTGACACGCTCCTCCGCCGTCACGGCTCTGCACCGCGCGGGCCGGGGCCGGGAAGCGGGCGCCCATCTGGCCGACCCGTCCGCCGTCGTGCGTTCGGCCGCGCGCCTCGTCCTGCGCCTGGAGGGTGAGGAGCCGGGTGCGCACTACCGCGAACTGTGCGCCGACGCGGCCGCCCCGGGCCTGCCCCCGGGAGCCCTGTTCGGTCTGGCCGAGTCGGGGGTCCCGGACGCACCGGCCCTCCTGAGACCGCTGGCGGCGCACCCGGAGGGACGGGTGCGCGCCGCCGCACTCGCTTCGCTGCGCATGCTGGACGCGGTCTCCCCCGACGAGCTCATGTCGGCCATGGAGGATCCGCACCCCCCGGTGGTGCGCACCTCCCGCAAGGCGCTCGTCCCGTACGTACTGCTCGTCCCGGAGGAGTGGCTGGCCTCGCTGGTGGCTCCCGGGCGCCCCCGGCACGTGCGGCGTTCGGGCCTGCGGCTGCTCTGCGCCCATAGCCTCGCGCTGCGCAAGCGCGTACTGGCGGCCCTGGAGGACGACGAGGATCCAGAGGTCGCCCACGAGGCACAGCGCGCCCGCTACGAGCCGCTGCCGCCGACCGGTTCCACCAGTTGACATACGTCGGCGCGGAGTCGCCCCGAGCTGGATAATCCGATCATGGGAAAGACACATGAACGCATCGACGGGCGTCTCAGGACCTTCATCGAGGAACAGCACATGTTCTTCACGGCGACGGCGCCCCTGGGCGAGGACGGCACGGTCAACCTCTCCCCCAAGGGAATGAGCGGGTCCTTCGCCGTGGTCGACGAACGGACCGTGGCCTACCTCGACTTCGCCGGGAGCAACGCCGAGACCATCGCCCATCTGCGCGAGAACGGGCGCATCACACTGATGTGGTGCGCGTTCCAGGGGCCCCCGAACATCGTCCGTGTGCACGGCCGCGGCGAGCCGGTATTCCGCGACGACCCCCGGTTCCCCGCGCTGCTCGGCCACTTCCCCACCGTGGACCACACGCGGCACGGGCTGCGCGCGGTCATCGTGGTGACGGCCGACCTGATCAGGGACACGTGCGGCTACGCGGTGCCCTTCATGTCGTACGACGAGGACCGCTCCCTGCACTCCGGCCGCTTCGCGCGGGAGGACGACGAGAGCCTGAGCCGCTACTTCGAGGGCAAGGCGGACATCGCCACCAGCATCGACGGACTGCCCGGGCTCCCGTTGCCGTTGCCCGTACTGCCTGCCCCGTCCTCGGGGTGAGGCGCCGGGCCGAGGGGTGAGGCGCTGGGCCGTACGGAGCAAGCGCGGTGGGGGTGTCCACCCGCGCCCCGTACGGTCCGGAGCATGCGCGGATTCCTGGTCACCGGGTCGGTCCTGCTCGCTCTCGCCGGTTCGCTCGCGGCAGGCCCGGCCGGGCCCGCCCCCCTGCCCGAGCGGATGGCGGACACCGGTGACGGCACGCAGCTGATCACCGCCGAGGCCCCCGGCACGGGCTCCACCACGGGCACGGTCACCTGGTGGGACCTGGGCCCTCGTGGGTGGACGGAGTCGGGTTCGGCGCCCGCACGCTTCGGGGCCAACGGCCTGACCGAAGGCGTCACGCGGGCCCAGGGCACGAACACCACACCCACCGGGCTCTACGACCTGCCGTACGCGTTCGGGACCGAAGCGCCCCGGCCCGGGACCCGCTATCCGTACCGCCGGGCCGACGAGAGCTCGTGGTGGTGCCAGGACAACGACTCCACTGCCTACAACCGCTGGGTCCGGCCGCTGCCCGCCGACTGCCGGGCGGAGGAGGCCGAACACCTGGTGGCCTACTCCGCGCAGTACGCCCGCGCGCTCGTCATCGGCTTCAACTACCACCGGCCGGTGCGCGGCAGGGGCGCCGGGATCTTCCTCCACGTCGACGGGAAGGGCGCGACCGCCGGCTGCGTCTCCGTGCCGGCGGCCGCCATGGACCGGATCCTGGCCTGGGCCGATCCGGACCGCCGGCCGCACATCGCGGTCGGGACCGAGTCCGGCCCGACCGCGGTCACCCGGTACTGACGGCCGCTCGGCGGTCCTTCAGCGGTCGTTCTGGGCGAGCCTGAGCAGGTGGTCGGCCAGGGCCTGGCCACCGTTCGGGTCACGGCTGATCAGCATGAGGGTGTCGTCCCCCGCGATCGTGCCGAGGATCGCCCGGAGTTCGGCCTGGTCGATGGCCGAAGCGAGGAACTGCGCGGCGCCTGGAGGCGTACGCAGCACCACGAGGTTGGCGGAGGCCTCCGCGGAGATGAGCAGCTCCGCGGAGAGTCTGCGCATCCGCTCCTCCTTCGCGGATCCGCCGAGCGGCGCCTGCGGGGTGCGGAAACCACCCTCGCTCGGCACCGCGTAGATCAGCTCGCCGCCGGTGTTGCGGATCTTCACCGCGCCGAGCTCGTCCAGGTCGCGCGAGAGCGTCGCCTGGGTGACGCTCAGCCCGTCGTCCGACAGCAGCCGCGCCAGCTGGCTCTGTGAACGCACCGGCTGCCGGTTCAGGATGTCCACGATCCTGCGGTGGCGCGCGGTGCGCGTCTGCGGCACCGACTGCCCGCCGTGGTCCGTGTCCTGCGCCTCGGTCATCGTCGTCGCCTCATTCTCCGGATCGTCACTCCCCGGTTCGTCCGTCCCCGTAAGCCGCGTCGAGGGCTGCCGGCAGAATCCGCAGGAACGCGTCCACCTCCGCGTCACCGATGATCAGCGGCGGCATGAGCCGCACGACGTCGGGGGCGGGCGTGTTCACCAGGAGTCCGGCTCCCTGAGCCGCCTGCTGCACCTTCGGTGCGAGGGGCCCGGTGAGCACGATACCCAGCAGCAGCCCGGAGCCCCGGACGTGGGAGACCAAGGGGTGGCCGAGGCCCTCGACACCGTCCCGGATCCGCTCGCCGAGCCGCTTGACCTGGTCGAGGGTCCCGTCCGCCGCGAGGGTGTCCAGGACGGCGAGGCCGGCGGCGCACGCGACGGGGTTGCCGCCGAACGTCGTGCCGTGCTGACCGGGCTTCAGGAGGTCGGCCGCGGCGCCGAAGGCGACGGTGGCACCGATCGGCAGTCCGCCACCGAGTCCCTTGGCGAGGGTGACCACGTCGGGTTCGACGCCCTGGTGCGCCTGGTGCTCGAACCAGTGGCCGCACCGGCCGATCCCGGTCTGCACCTCGTCCAGGACGAGCAGCGTGCCGGTGGCCCGGGTGATCTCCCTGGCCGCCTCCAGGTAGCCCTTGGGCGGTACGACGACGCCGTTCTCACCCTGCACGGGTTCGATGATCAGCAGTGCGGTATCGGCCGTGACCGCGGCGCGGAGCGCCTCGATATCGCCGTACGGCACGTGCGTGACCTCGCCGGGAAGCGGCAGGAACGGCTCGCGCTTCACCGGCTGACCGGTCAGGGCGAGGCTGCCCATGGTCCGGCCGTGGAAGCCCCCGTCGGTGGCGACCATGTGCGTACGCCCGGTCAGCCGCCCGATCTTGAAGGCGGCCTCGTTGGCCTCGGCGCCGGAGTTGCAGAAGAAGACCCTGCCCGTACGGCCGAAGAGCTGCAGCAGCCGCTCGGCGAGCTCGATGGGCGGCTGGGCTGTGTACAGGTTCGAGACGTGCCCGAGGGAGGCGATCTGCGTGGAGACGGCCTCGACGACCGCGGGATGGGCGTGGCCGAGCGCGTTGACCGCGATCCCGCCGACGAAGTCGAGGTACTCGGCCCCTTCCGCGTCCCACACCCGGGCCCCCTCGCCGCGCACCAGGGGAAGTTGCGGGGTGCCGTAGTTGTCCATCAGCGCGCCCTGCCAGCGCCGTGCGAACTCCTCGTTGCTCATGACTCCCCCTCAAGGTCGGGTTGTGCACCGGGGGCCTCGTCGGGCACGACCATCGTGCCGACCCCCTCGTCGGTGAAGATCTCCAGCAGGATCGAGTGGTGGACCCGGCCGTCGAGGACACGAGCGGTCCCGACACCGTTGCGTACGGCGTGGAGACAGCCCTGCATCTTGGGGACCATGCCGCTGGAGAGGGTGGGAAGGAGCTTCTCCAGCTCGGTGGCGGTGAGGCGGCTGATCACGTCGTCGCTGTGGGGCCAGTCCTCGTAGAGGCCCTCGACGTCCGTGAGGACCATCAGCGTCTCGGCGCCGAGCGCGGCGGCAAGTGCCGCGGCCGCGGTGTCGGCGTTGACGTTGTAGACGTGGTTGTCGTCGGCGGAGCGGGCGATGGAGGAGATGACCGGGATCCGGCCGTCGTCCAGCAGCGCCTGGACGGCCCCGGTGTCGACGGCGGTGATCTCGCCGACCCGTCCGATGTCCACGGCCTCACCGTCGATCACCGGGCGGTGCTGGGTGGCGGTGATCGTGTGCGCGTCCTCGCCGGTCATGCCGACGGCGAGCGGGCCGTGCTGGTTGAGCAGGCCGACGAGTTCGCGCTGGACCTGCCCGGCCAGCACCATGCGCACGACGTCCATGGCCTCGGGCGTCGTGACGCGGAGCCCGGCCTTGAACTCGCTGACCAGGCCCTGTTTGTCGAGCTGGGCGTTGATCTGCGGGCCGCCGCCGTGTACGACGACCGGCTTGAGGCCGGCCTGCCGCAGGAAGACGACGTCCTGGGCGAAGGCGGCTTTCAGCTCCTCGTCGATCATGGCGTTCCCGCCGAACTTGATGACGACGGTCCTGCCGTTGTGCCTGGTGAGCCAGGGCAGCGCCTCGATGAGGATCTGCGCCTTGGGCAGCGCGGTGTGCTTCCTCGCGGCGCTCATGAGCTGTACGCGCTGTTCTCGTGGACGTACTCGGCGGTGAGATCGTTGGTCCAGATCACGGCCGACTCGTCTCCCGCCGCGAGGTCGGCGGTGATCCTGACCTCGCGGTAACGCATGTCCACGAGGTCGCGGTCCGCGCCCACGCCGCCGTTCTTGCAGACCCAGACGTCGTTGATGGCGACGTTCAGCCGGTCCGGCTCGAAGGCGGCCTTCGTGGTGCCGATCGCGGACAGGACACGGCCCCAGTTGGGGTCCTCGCCGTGGATCGCGCACTTGAGGAGGTTGTTACGGGCGATGGTCCGGCCGACCTCGACGGCGTCGTCCTCGGTCGCCGCGTTGACCACCTCGATGCGCATGTCCTTGGACGCCCCCTCGGCGTCGCCGATCAGCTGCCGGGCCAGGTCGGCGCAGACACTCCGCACGGCCTCGTCGAACTCGGCCCGCGCGGGGGTGATGCCGCTCGCCCCCGAAGCGAGCAGCAGCACGGTGTCGTTGGTCGACATGCACCCGTCGGAGTCGACCCGGTCGAAGGTGGTACGGGTCGCTGAGCGCAGTGCGGTGTCGAGCGCGGGGGCCTCGACGTCGGCGTCGGTGGTGATGACGACCAGCATGGTGGCGAGGCCGGGGGCCAGCATGCCCGCGCCCTTGGCCATGCCGCCGACCGTCCAGCCGTCGCCGCCCGCGACGGAGGTCTTGTGCACCGTGTCCGTGGTCTTGATCGCGATGGCGGCCCGCTCGCCGCCGTGCTCGCTGAGGGCGGCCGCGGCCTTCTCGACACCGGACAGGAGCTTGTCCATCGGAAGGAGCAGACCGATCAGGCCGGTCGACGCGACGGCGATCTCCCCGGCGCTGTGGCCAGGGAGGACCTCGGCGGCCTTCTCGGCCGTGGCGTGGGTGTCCTGGAAGCCCTGCGGGCCCGTACAGGCGTTGGCACCACCGGAGTTGAGCACGACGGCGGTCACCTCGCCACCCTTGACGACCTGTTCCGACCAGAGGACCGGTGCGGCCTTGACGCGGTTGGAGGTGAAGACGCCCGCGGCGGCGCGGCGGGGCCCGTTGTTGACCACGAGGGCCAGGTCGGGGTGACCGCTCTCCTTGATCCCCGCGGCGATACCCGCCGCCGAGAACCCCTTTGCTGCCGTGACGCTCACGGTGCGACTCCGATCGTGGAAAGGCCTGTGTCCTCGGGGATCCCGAGGGCGATGTTCATGCTCTGCAGGGCGCCCCCGGCCGTACCCTTCGCCAGGTTGTCGATGGCGCTGATCACGATGATCCGGCCGGCCGCCCCGTCGTGGGCGACCTGGATCTGAACGGCGTTCGAACCGTACACAGCGGCGGTGGACGGCCACCGGCCCTCGGGCAGCAGGTCGACGAACGGCTCGTCGGCGAAGGCCTTCTCGTAGACCGCGCGGAGCGACTCGGCACTCACGCCGGGCTTCGCCTTCGCGCTGCACGTGGCGAGGATGCCGCGGGGCATGGGTGCGAGGGTCGGGGTGAAGGAGACGGACACGGGCTGGCCGGCCGCCGCCCCGAGGTTCTGGATCATCTCGGGTGTGTGCCGGTGGACCCCGCCGACGCCGTACGGAGTCATGTTGCCCATGACCTCGGAGCCGAGCAGGTGCGGCTTGGCCGCCTTGCCCGCACCGGAGGTACCGGACGCGGCGACCACGACGGCCTCCGGCTCGGCCAGGCCGGCCGCGTAGGCCGGGAAGAGCGCCAGGGACACCGCGGTGGGGTAGCAGCCGGGCACGGCGATCCGCCTGGCACCCTCCAGCGCGGTGCGGGCGCCGGGGAGTTCGGGCAGTCCGTAGGGCCAGGTGCCCGCGTGGGGCGAACCGTAGAACTTCTCCCAGTCGGCCGCGTCCTTCAGCCGGAAGTCGGCGCCCATGTCGACGACGAGCACGTCGTCGCCGAGCTGCTCGGCGACGGCGGCGGACTGTCCGTGCGGCAGCGCCAGGAAGACGACGTCGTGTCCGGCGAGGACTTCGGCCGTGGTCGGCGCGAGCACCCGGTCCGCGAGCGGCCGCAGGTGCGGCTGCAGGGCGCCGAGGCGTTCGCCCGCGTTGGAGTGGCCGGTGAGGGCCCCGATCTCGACCTGCGGGTGGGTGAGGAGCAGACGGAGCAGTTCACCTCCGGCGTATCCGCTCGCCCCTGCCACTGCCACGCGTACCACCATCGGAAATCCTCCTCATTGATGGCATGACTATACGTAGTTATGCAGCTTTATGCAAAGCCCGCCCGGGTGGCCACACATGGCCGCTGCGACCGAGAATTTTAGTTGGCGGACAGAGAAGGTTAGTTGGCGGATCTTGATCCCGTAACGCTGTGTTGCGATCAGTTCCGAAGATTGGTCCGCGTCGCCGGTCAAGTGGTGCTGTTGTGGGTACGTGGGCGAGACAGCGAGCGCGAGGATCCCGTCGGATTCAAGTCACCTAGACCATCTGGCCACGGCGTACAACGGGGATGCCGGGCTGCGGGATCGGCTGCGCCTTGGGGAAGGCTGGTTGCGTCGGTGGAGTTCGACGTGGCGGGTGGGTTCAGGCGAGGTTTGCTGGCCGATCCAGGACATGGCTCACGTGCCGGTGCTGTCGTCCCTGCCGATGCGAGGGTTCACGTGGCGAGCGAAGCAGCGGCATCGACCTGGGCTTGAGGTGATGGCATCAACGGGCAGGACGCACGGCTTCGAGTCGCTGGAGGAGATGCGGCTGCTGGTCGCGCTGGACTTCCTGAGTGCCTCGGAGGTGCTGTCGCAGCCTTTCCGACTGGACTTCGAGCATGCGGACGGACAGTCCTGGCACATTCCGGACTTCCTGGCCCTGATCGACGGCGGGATGTGGCTGCTGGACGTCCGTCCGATGGAACTGGTCAAGGATGTGGACGCGCTGAAGTTCGCGGCGGCCCGAGAGGTGGCGGCGGCATGCGGCTGGCGGTACTCGGTGGTCGCCGGCTGGCGCCCGCATGTCTGGAGCGTCCTTGATCACTTGTCCTCGCGTCGGCGGCCGGCGAGGGATCTGCTGGGCATGCGGGACCAGTTGCTCACCGTTGTCGGCGGCCGGAAAGGGCGGGTGATGACGTTCTCCGAGCTGGCAGACGCGACGAGTGTGCCTTCCGTCGGCCGGGCGAACATCGTCCGGCTGCTCTGGCAGCGCAAGCTTGGCGTTGATCTGGGCAGTCCCTTGCGCGACAGCTCGCTGGTCTGGGGGGTGTGATGGCGGCGAGGGGGTTCTTGCAGATCGCGCCGGGCAGGCGGGTCGCGCTCAACGGTGTCGAGTGGACGATCGAAGATGTCCACGGACAGTTCGGCCGACTCGTCCTCGTGGATGAGGACGGCCGCACGGAGACCCGCTCGTTTCGCTGGCTCATCAATCACGCCGACCTGCGACTCCTCCCGTCGGCCGAAGCGCCGGGGCGGACTTCGCCTGTTTCCCGGCAGCCGCGGACACTGGCCGACCTCACCGAGGACCATCTGGAGCGGGCCCGGCTGCGGGCTGCACACGTTCTGGAAGCCGAGACGGGGTTCCGGGAGGGCCACCCGGCTCGGGCCCTGCCGGGTGAACCCCGACCTGCATACGACCCGGACCGCACGACGCTGACCCAGCGCCGGTACGCGAAAGCAGCGGAGCTGGAGGCGTTGCCCCGTCCGGAGGCGGTCCGGTGTGGTCTGCAGCACCTCAGCTTCCGGACGCTGGAGCGTTTGTCGGGACTGGCGGGCGAGAGTCTCCTGCTGGCCTGCGCGGACGGGCGCTGGACACGGCGTCGCAGTGGGCACCGCAGCATCACCGAGGAGATCCGTGAGGCGATTTTCGCCGTCAAGGCCGAGTGCCGCGAGCGCGCCCGCCTGAGCTGGGCCGCCAAGCACCGGTTGATGCACCAGTACATCCGCGAGCGGTTTCCTACGTTCCCGACCAAGAACATCCCTTCCCGTTGGACCCTCGCGGCCGTCTGGGGGGAGTGGTTCGGGCCCGGCGGAGCGCGGCCGCGTTACGGGCGGACTGCCGAGGCCGCCGCGGAGGCCGGGGTCTCCGGCCGGATGGTGATCCACAGACCGGGTCAGGTTCTGGTGCTGGATTCGACCCCGATGCCGGTGAAGGTGCGCGAGACCGTGTTCGGTGACGCGGTCACCGCGACCCTGACCCTCGCGCTCGATCTCTACACGCACGGGCTGCCGGCCTTCCGGCTCACGCTGCAGTCCGACACTTCGGTCGACGTCGCGATGCTGCTGCGGGACGTGATGCTGCCACTTCCGATGCGGGACGGCTGGGGCGAGGACATGGAGTGGCCTTACGCCGGGGTTCCGGCCGATGTGATCGCCGAGTTCGCCGGGCACCGGGTGGCCGCTCTGCCGTTCTTCGCGCCGGAGACCGTCACCACAGACCACGGCGGCCCCTACAAGAACCACGACCTGGTGGAGGCCGAGCGAGAGATCGGCTGCCGGATCCTTCCTGCCCGCGTCCTGCGACAGACCGACAAATTCGCGGTCGAGCGCCAGTTCCTCACCGTCCAGACCATGCTCTTCGAGCACCTGCTGGGCTTCACCGGCGGCGATGTCGCGGACCGGGGAGCCGACCCGGAACGCGATGCGAGCCTCACACTCGCCCAGGTCGAGCACATCATCGCGACCTGGATTGTCCAGATCTGGCAGAACCGCAAATTGGGTGAATACGCCCCGAGTTGGGCGCCGGGTGAGGACCACAGCCCCAACACCCTGTTTGCCGCGGCGATGGAACAGGGCGGCTTCGACCTGGACTTCCCCGAACCAAGCTTCTACTACAAGGTCCTGCGCAAACACCACGTGAAGATCCATCCGCGACGCGGAGTGAAGATCCTCGGGCTTTGGTATCACCACCCGGTACTCGACGAGCCACGCTTCCAGCAGCCCTCGGCCCGAGGCGGCAAGCACGCGGGCACGTGGGTGGTCCGCAGTGACCGAAGAGACCGCCGACAAGTGTTCTTCCAGGACGACGCCGACCATGAGACCTGGCACATCCTGCGCTGGCGAGGAATACCGCCCGAAGGTGAGATCCCCGCCTTCTCGGACAAGACCGCCGGCACCCTCCTGGCGCACGTGAAGGCGAACAACATCAGGATCCACTCCGAGAGCGAGCTCCTGGAACACCTGCTGGGGATCCTCGGCTCGGTCACCCCCGTCGACCAGTGGCCCAGCCAGGCCAAGAAGAAGGCCGGGAAGAAGCAGCGGGTCGCCCAGGCGCGCGAGATCACCCGCGCACAGGCCGCGGCGGCCGACCGCCCGACCGTCGCTGCCACGTCGGTCACGGCAGACGAGCAGGTTCCAGCTGAGATGCCCGCGGCCTGGGCCGAGCACGCTCACACGATCGACCGCGCGGTCGACGCCGACCGTCGTCGGCGACGCGAAGAGGCACTCGCCGGAACCAGCCCCGTCGCCCCGCCAACGCTGCATGAGGCGCTGAACCGACGCCCCATGTTCCGGCTTCCGCCCCCTGACGGATCGGAAGCCGATACGACTGTCCAGGAGGAAGACGCGTGACCCGAGCTCTCTCTCACGACGTTCTGCTGGAGGGTCTGCCTTCACGGGCCAGGATCGCCGAGTTGATCCTGAGCAGCCACCCGCCCCGCGACACCTACGTCGGCTGGCAGCACTACCGCACCTACTGCGGCCAGCTCGTCCCCGCTCCGGCGATCTCGTCGCGGCAGTGGTCGATGATCCCTGAGAGCCGCCGATACGACTACGACCTCTACCGAGAACTGACGAACGCGAACCTGCCGCTGCAGGAGACCCCCATGCACGACAAGGTCGGCAGGCTGATCCGGCGCCGGTTGAGCGGCAACACAAGGAAGAAGGACGACCCGACGCGCCCCGGCGTCATGGTCAACGGCTGGGGCAACTACGGCAAGACCGCGTCTGTCTGCGCCGCCGCGGCCGTCTTCGAAGACCAGTGGCTGGACCTGCACAGCCATCTCAACCCAGGCTCTCTGCCGGGCACGCGTGATCTCCACGCGCCCGTAGTCTATGTTTCGACCCCGGTGACAGCGACCCCGAAGAGCCTTTGCGCGTCGATCCTGGGCTTCTTCCGTGCCCCGACCCGCACGTCGGCCACACTGCCGGAACTGGTACGGCAGGTTGCCGATTCCCTCTACGACCATGGCGTCAAAGCGATGATTCTGGACGATATCAGCCGCTTGCGGATGCACCGGGCCGACGACCAGGACGTCCTTGACCTGATGCGGGCCTTCATGAGCCTGGACGTCACCCTGATCCTGACCGGCGTCAACATCCCCGGCATCGGGCTGCTGCGCGAGGCCACGTGGAACAAGAAGACCCGGCAGTGGGAGATGCCTCCCCTTGAGTCGACCCGCATCCACGGCCTGGAGATCACCCAGACCGAGCACCGCTTCGAACTCGTCGAACTCGACCGCTTCCGCTACATCACCCCGAAGCAGATTCAGGTATTCGTCGATCACCTGGAGGGGATCGAGCAGCACATGCGGTTGCTGAACGCGAAGGCGGGGATGCTCACCGGCGGCACCATGCCGGAGTACTTGATGCGTCGCACCGGTGGCGTCGTCGGCCTGTTGGGACGCCTCCTCGAGGACGGCGCCAATGAGGCCATGGGGTCTGGGAAGGAACTGATCGACGAGAACCTGCTGGACGAGATCGTGCTCCGGCGCGACGAGCCCGAGCAACCGCCGGACGAGCCCGTAATCCCGGCCTACACATCTGTCGCCATCACGAAGACCGCGCGGACGAAGCGGCCCCGGAATACCGTCTTCGACGACCACGGCCCAACTGCTGCACACACGGGCTCATGAGGAATAGAACCGAGATGCATCCACTGCCCCGGAGCCTTGACCCCATGGCGGGAGAATCCCTGGTCAGCTACCTGCTTCGGCTCGGGCACCGCCTCGACCTCTCGCCTCTGCACCTGATGCGTGCAACAGGCTTGGTCAATCATCCTAAGAAGAACCATGTCTCCGGCAGTATGCTGCTCGACCTCTCCGCATCCCAGACCCAAGCGTTCGCCCATCTGACGAACCAGACGGCTGGGGAAGTCTCGGCACTGACGCTGACGCAATGGCGAGATCGATATCCGCCTATCACCCGGTCCATAACTAACCGGGGACAGATGATAGATGCATGGCTCTACTTCAGCTCGCCACGATTCTGCCCCTCCTGCCTGGCGGGTGACGGCACCCCAGCCCAGCGACTGCACGGTGGGCCCTGGCACAAACTCTGGCATCTGCCCGTCGTCTTCGCCTGCGTCAAGCATCAGACCTACTTGGAACCCAACTGCCCACACTGCGGCCAGCCACACGACAGACCAAAGCATCTAATTCAGCGGGTCAACGACCACACTCTGCATCCAGCGCAATGCCGGTGGACGATCGACACCCCGACACCGAAGCGGAAGTCCTACGCCTGCGCCGGCCGACTCGACCACCGTGCCGCCTTTGCGCGCACGAGCCGGCCACAACCTACTGTCGATATTCTCCGTTTCCAGCAGTCCCTCCTTTCCCGCCTGGCGCCGTCGACTCCAGCCAAAGTTGCATCCGAGTACTTCGCCGATCTCCGGCTGACCGCCGCGCTGATCAGTACCACCTGGCCGCAGGGCTCTCACCTCTTCGACGCTGACACCGCTGAGCAAATCGGCTCCTATTCGCAGAACCTGCATGGCGGGGAGGGTGGAAGGCCCTCCCGCCAATGGGTCCGCGATACGCCACCGCGCGATCCCGTCACCTGCGGAGCCTTGCTGATGGCCGCGGATCGGCTACTTTCAAGGAACGATCTTCCTGACCTCATGTCAGATCTCACAAGCGCCGCCTTCGACCAGCCTCGAAGCCGAACACCGTGGGCTGTTGTCTACGGCCGGCACGAGAGCGACTGCTCTGAGCGACTCCGCCAAGCAGCCGATCCCGCGACTCGGGTATACCGCCGAGCGGGCACACGATCACCCCTCCGAACCAACTACCGGCCTGAGCACATCCCGGCATTCCTAGAGCCGGACTGGTACCAGCACCACCTGGCCAGTCATGCGGGCTTAGCATCCAAGACCGTACGGAGGACCGCCGCCATCCGACTCGTCCAATGGGCCATGGGTGGATCTAACCAGGCCGCCGCGGAGTTCCTCGGGATCACCCCCACCCAGAAATACTTACTCTGCGGCCGCGACACTCAGTGGTCACTGAAAAGTGGCTGCAACCCTGTTGAGTTCGAAAGGGCTCTCCGCGCTCTCGCCTCAGAACTACAATCACCACGCCTACCGCTGATTGACTACCGGCACAGGCGACAAGCACTTCACGAGTGGGTACTCAGCCTTGAGGTTTGGAATGCTCTGATCCGGGACCTCCATCGGGACCTCCGTGCCACCCGGATCGACCTCGGCGATCGAAAACGTCAAATGGCATCCGTCTACATCTGGACCCTCATCACACGGGGCGAACACCCCTTCGCTCCGCGGCCACTCGAAGCCGCACAACCTCCCGCAGTCGCACAGCACTGGGCTCGGCGTCGGAACACAACATGGTTCCAGCTCACTCGCCCTGATCCGATGGGCCATTACCTTGACCTGAGTCGAATTCTTGCCGAGTACGCCCAACAACTTGCCCAAGACATCGACTCAGGCGCTGAGTAGATCAGGCCAAGGGCGCCGGACCGGCCATGGTCTTCAAGCTGATCGAGTCCGCCCAGGCCCGCTGGCGGGCCGTGAACGCCCCCACCTCGTCGCGCTGGTTCGCGCCGGAGCCCGCTTCAAACACGGCCGCGTCGTCGAACGCCCGGAAAAACTCACAGCATGACAGCCCACCGACTGCAGGTCTCCTGCGTGCAGGCAGCCGATCCGGATTCAGGCGTAGCGGTCGAAAAGGGCCTGGAGGTATCCCTCCAGCCGCCTGGTCAGCACGGTGGGGGTCAGATCGGCACGGCCCACCTCACGCCAGGGGACGGCGACCTTCTCGGCGTCCGGAGCGAAGGCCAACGCGTCCAGCAGTCGCCAGTAGAGATGAGCGGCGCGGTCTTCGGCCAGCGTCCCTCCCGCCGCAAGGTAGCGGTCGGCGAAGTGCATGCCCGCGGGAATCCCGTGCAGCAGGGCCAGGGCCGTCGAGCAGTGGGCCACATCCAGGTCGGCCGGCCCCCAGGAGGTCTCCACCCAGTCGACGACGCCGCTGATGCGCAGACCGTCGCCGTCGCCCGTGAACAGGACATTGCCGGGATGGAAGTCCCGGTGCAGGAAGCAGGCACGGTAGTCCGGGGGCTCGCGGCGGATCACGTCCACGGCGCGTTGCCACAGCTCAGGCCGCTTGGTGTCCTCGGGTGGGCTCACCCGCTCGGGGGAGGTCCACGCCTGATAGGTGCGAGGCCGTGCCTCTGCGGTGACCGGCAGCCTGTGGATACACAGCAATTGACGGGCCAACAGTTCGGCACGCCGATCGGCCCCTTCATCGCCCAGGCGCACGGTCCCGGGCAGCAGAGACATCAGCAAGGAGGGACGGTCGCAGTACTGCGCCGTTGCGTCCACCGCCACAAGCGTGGCTGCGGGCACGTCCGTGTCGCCGAGCAGGCGCAGAACGGCTGCCTCGCGGGTCAGCAGGCCCTCCGCGTGCCGAACGAAGAAGGGCTTGACAAAGGACCGCAGGACCAGTGAGCGTCGACCGCCCGGCCCGCAGATGCCCAGACGGCGCATCTCCGACGTCCAGCCGCCACGCAACCGCACGACTTCTTCGATGCCCTCTGACTCGGACAGTCCCTTCGCCACCCAGGCACGCGTCGCACCCCAGCCCTGACTCTCAAGATCGGCACCGATGTGCTCGGCCCCCTCGCCCGTAACCATGAGAGCAGGCTATCCATCTCACCGACGGACGCATTCGCTGGCCACCTCACCTACAACTCTTGACATTTTCTCCACCCCGGCTCGTGCCTGCTCTGACCCGAATCCGCAGGTAGTGGCGTGCTCGTGGGTCGTCAGCGGTCAACTTGCTTGATGCGGGGTGTTGTTGGGTTTCCGGCGTGTTGGTGTTCTGGCTGTCGTGCCAGGTGGACGGCTTTCCGGGGCGGGGTTCTGGTCTGGTCGGGTGTGCGCGGGCCGGGCGCGGGGTCAGTGGGCCGT
>NZ_JBHVCT010000022.1:0-80440 GCF_042803195.1 Streptomyces sp. NPDC057428 | reverse complement strand
CCCCTCTGAACGTCAAAACGGAAGCGCAAAGAGCTCCGGCGCTGCGCGCCTCCGGTCTCGGGATGCGTTTCCCTCCCCGGCTGAAGCCGGGGATAGCACGCAAGATCAGGGATGGAACACGTGATTCAATGACAGCATGGTGGAGGACCGTACATTTCTGGGGCCGCTGGAACTGACCAACGGCCTTTGGGGAGTCGGGGACGCTACACGACCCGACGCCCACTGGGTGGAGTTCCGTCCGGACGGGCTCTACCAGCACGAGCCAGACTCTGAGGGACAGTTGATCCCGTGGTCCAGGATCATGAATGGCATCTGGATCACCTGGGGCAAGAGCTCCAACACAAACAGCAGAGGCGTATACACGCTGAGGGGAATGGTCGCCACGCGCAAAGGCGGCTGGATGCACACGACACTGCGCCACCCGTACGAGGACCACCAGCTGCGCTTCGACCAGCACACGCGCCCGTACCGGGCGGTGGACGTCCTCCGGCTGGAGTCCCTGCTGCGGCAGCTCACCACTGAGAGAAAGCTACATCTCCTCGGCGACCCGGAATGGGTGGGTCGTGCCGCGGCGTACCTGGCCGACGGGAAGAACCGTTGGATTACCAGCCGTGCACTGCGGCAGGTGGCGGCGGAGGCCCTGGCAGTAGCCGGCCCTGGCAGCCCCTGACAGCCGCCATCGCCATCACCATCGGCGCCGTGGGCGGACAACAGACCTGGTAGCGGCCTCGTTCGGGTTGGGTGAGGAAACAGCTCACGAGCTCGGAACACCTGCCCGGGGGTGCTGGTTGAACGCGTTCACAATGTCCTGGTAGGCGGTGTTCGAGGGCGGTCTCGACGCCGGCCACGGCTGCCACGATCCGCCCCGCTCCCGCTCCGGTGCGCGAGCGCACGGTGAACGATCCCCGTCCGTCGTCGGCGATGTCGAACAGGGCGTGGTCGTAGTCGAGGGTGACGTCGGCCGGCTCGACAGGTGCGCTCGCGCCGTGGGCGTCGAGTCCGACGACGCCGAAGCTTCCGGTGGCCTGCGCGTCCGCGAGCCCGACGCGCGTGGTGGTCGGCCTGACGCGGGTCAACTTGTCGAGGACGGTGAGCCGGGTCCCGCCGTGGGCGCCCGCCCGTTCGGCCCGTACCTCGGTCGTGCCGCCGCGACGGGCGGTGAAGGTGCCTTTCTGGTCCACGCTGCCGACTGACGGGTCGACGGCACGCCAGTGCGGAGTGCCCGCGGCCGGTCCGTACGTCTCGTCGTATCCGGCGGTGATGAGCCGCCGCGTCAGGCCCGGGAAGACCCGCTCGGGGTGCCCTCCGGCGACCGGGTCGTCGCCGGGGGCGACGCCGGCCGGTGTGCGGGTCTCCAGCCAGAAACCGCGCAGTCTGCCGCTGCCGCCGGGGGCCGTAAGCGCGAGGCCGTTGGGGACGGTGCGCTCGCTGCCGTCGGACGGGCTGTTCTCGACCTGGAGCGCGTCGCTGCCCGGCTCGCGGGCGACGAGTGTGGAGGAGCCGCCGCCGTCGAGGTTCAGTGCGCTGTAGGAGCCGGCCCGGCGCATCATCTCGCCGAGCTCGGTGAGGGTGACGCCTCCGCTGTCGGTCTGCCGGCCGTCGACGGTGAGGACATGCATGGTCCGGCCGTCCTTGGAGAACCCCACGGCTGTACGGGGTGCGGCGGTGTTGTTCCCCTCACCGTCGTGCTTCTGCGCGACTCCGTCGGAGACGAGCACGGATTGCTCATGGAAAGCGCTGTCGGCCGACAGCATGGCCGGACGCGCCGGGACGCACCAGAGGGCAACAGGGACATCCGGGGGAACGGCGTGCGCCGAAGGGGTGGCTCCGCGACAGCGGGGTGTCCGGGTCCCCGGCCGGTGCACCGGCCCGGCAGACTGACGACATGTCGACAGTCAGACGCAGTATGGGAGTCCTGCTCTTCCGGATCGTGGCGGACGGAGACGGCGGCCGGGACGCCGAGGTGCTGCTCGGCCACATGGGCGGACCGTTCTGGGCGCGTCGTGAGACTGCGGCGTGGTCCATCCCCAAGGGCGAGCCCGAACCCGGCGAGGAGCCCAGGGCCGCCGCCCGCCGGGAGTTCGAGGAGGAGCTGGGTCTGCCGCTCCCGGACGGAAGATGGGTGCCGCTGGGCGAGAGCCTTCAGGCAGGCGGCAAGGTGGTCTCCGTGTGGGCCGTGGAGGCCGGGCTGGACCCGGCCCGGGCCATGCCCGGGACCTTCACCATGGAATGGCCGAAGGGTTCCGGTGTGCAGCGGGAGTTCCGGGAGATGGACCGGTTTGCCTGGTGCACACCGGAAGAAGCCTCGCAGCGCCTGGTGAAGGGACAGCGGGTCTTCGTCGAACGGCTGCGGGGCTACGTCCGGGACGGGCGGGAACCCTCGGAGGCGTAACCGCTCACCCGGAAACGGACCTCCGCCGGACCTGGCACGACGCGGCCCGCCCGGAGTTCGAGACGGTCTCCCCGCACAGGCTCACGCGTGTACGGCCCCGGAGCGTGCCATCACCCGCGCCGTCAGTTCGCGGTCTCGTGCTGCGCCGGTCGCCGCTCACCCGTCTCGCGCCGAACCGGCTCTCCCAGCGGCGCGGGCGGGGCTCCGTCGCCCGGCGGCCTGCTCATCACGAGCACGGCGACGTCGTCGCGGCGTACCCCGCCGGAGAACTCCTGCAGATCGGCCCGGAGCGCCTCCAGGAGCGCGGCGGGCTCGCGTCCGGCCCACTCGGCGAGCCGTTCGTCGAACGGGTAGAAGGCGCCGGTCACGTCCCTCGCCTCCGTCACACCGTCGGTGAAGACCAACAGGGTCGCGCCGGGCGGGAAATCGACCCACTGGGCGGTCCGCACCTCGCTGCTGAGTTCCGCCATGCCGAGGGGTACCGATGTGCGGTCCAGCGTGACGACCCAGGCCCTGCCGTCACGAAGGAGCCGTGGGAGCACGTGGCCGCAGTTGACGACCCGCACCTTCTCGCCACCGTCGAACGCGAGCAGGAGTGCTGTCACGAAGCGTTCCGTCTCGCCGGTCTCGGCGGAGTAGGCGTTGTGCCGCACGACCGCGTCCTCGACGGCGTCCGCCACCGCCGTGAGATCGGGCTCCCGGACAGCGGCTTCCCGGAAGGCGCCGAGAGCGGCGAATCCCGCCCCGATCGCCGGAAGACCTTTGCCCTGCACGTCACCGATGATCACTCGGGTCCCGTGGGAGGACTGCACGACCTCGTAGATGTCACCGCCGACGAACCGGTCCTCCTCGATCGGCTCGTAGAGCCCGTGCACACAGACCTGCCCCGTCGTGACGGGGAGGGGACGCAGGATCTGGCGCTGGAGCGCGACGGTGGCGGACCGCAGCCGTGCCATCTGGGTGGCGTGCCGGATGCGTGCGGCGCAGGCGACGACGCCCAGACCGCTGGCCAGGGCCGTGAAACCGACGAGGAACACGACGTCCCAGAAGGCACCGGTCGAGGCGACGCGGGAGCTGACGACCACCAGCGTGACCCACACGGCGACGGCGCTCGTCTGGCGGACCGAGCAGAAGACCGAGGCCAGCGCCGGCAGCACGACCAGCAGTGGGATGACCGGAAGCTCCTGCCCCGTGAAGGCGTCGATCAGCACCACCGCGGTGGTCAGGAGGATGAGCCACAGGGCCAGTGCCCAGTTCCCGATCCGGGAGGCACCCGCCGCCCTCTCCTCCGGATCGGTCCCCGGCAGTGGTGGTGTGCGCGCCGCGGACGGGCGCCGGAGCCCTCTGACCACGGCACGCCTCCCGCTTGGTCGTCGGTTATCGGCCCACTTGTTCCAAGTTACCCGCCCTCTGGTCCGGGGTCCTGACGTCACTCCGCCCCGGGCTGTCCGGGGGGACGATCGCGGAGAGGAACGAGGTCGTGCGGCGCAGGGTGAAGCCCAGGTTCTCGTACAGGCGGATGGCGGGCGTGTTCGAGGCGGCGGCATGCAGGAAGGGGGTCTCGCCGCGCTCCCGGATGCCGTGGGCGACGGCCCGGACGAGGCGGCCGGCGAGCCCTTGGCCTCGCACCGACTCGTCGGTGCAGACGGCGCTGATCTCCGTCCACCCGGGCGGGTGCAACCGCTCGCCCGCCATCGCGACCAGGACTCCCGAGCGACGGATGCCGAGATAGGTGCCGAGTTCGACGGTGCGGGGCAGGAACGGGCCGGGGCGGGTGCGCGCGACCAGGTCGAGCATGTCAGGTACGTCGGCGGGGCCGAGGAGGGACGCCTCGTGATCGGGTTCTGCTGCCACGGATTCGTCCACCATCTGCACACCCGTTGCGTGGAAGACGATCTCCCAGTCGCCCGGCGGCGGCTCGCGGAAGGCGGTGAGGGTCACGGAGGAGCCGGCACCCGCGAGCGCGGCCACGTCGGCCCAGTCCTGGGTCCCGGGGTCGTCCGGCAGAGCGAGCCAGGGCGTGAGGTCGGGGTGGTAGCGCAGAACCCGGCCGCGCCGTTCGGCGAAGTGTGCATGGGGCCCGGTCAGCGAGGCCCGGGCCGGGTTGTCCAGCGGATGACCCGGGACCGTGGCTCCCGTGGGCCCGTGCACGGAGGGGTTCGCGGACGCGGACGGGTTGGCAGGCGGGCGTGTGGCCTCGGACATGGCTCTCTCACTCCGGTGGGTATCGGCAGCCGACGACACGGGCGAAAAGCCGATTCACCCTGCACCTATTCCCTGGCCGGTGGACTGTTCACCTGAGCGCAATGAACGCGGCCCTCTCCCACTCCGCGCCGGGGCCGACGGAGGCCCCGGGTACGCGGAGAAGGTGGAGCGGGGGGACAGATGCGCGAAGGGTTCGGTAAATCGTGTATCGCGGAAGCGGATCCGTCCCCAACGGGCCGTTCCCTGTGGCACCCTGGATACGGTCGCCCCACCGGGCTCCCCCGTACCGGTGGGGCGGTTCTGTGTGCTCCGGCACACACGGGCCCCGTCACCACGGCCCCGGAAGCCGATCAAGCCGCCGCCCCTCCCAAGCAGCGCCGGTATGGCGCAAATACGCTCCCGCGTGCATGAGTTGAAGCTCAAAGGGCAGGCGCCTACACCTCGTGGTCGGCGACCGGAGGAGCGTGACGGGATGACCGTGCACACTGCACAGACCTCAGCTGCGGCCCGGGTGGGCGCCCCTGGAGGACTTCCGAGGATCGAGGACGCCGGGCAGATGGCCCCGCAGGACGCGCGGGCACTGTCGAAGGTCTTCTTCGGCCGCCTGCGGGGCCTGGACGAGGGCACCACTGAACATCAGTACGCCCGGAACACCCTCATCGAGATGAATCTGTCGCTTGTGCGGTTCGCCGCCGGCCGCTTCCGCAGCAGGGGCAGCGGCGACATGGACCTCGCGGGCCAGATCGAAGCGGTCGATGGCCTTGATGAGGCCGATGGTGCCGACCTGGACGACGTCCTCGAGTTCACCTCTTTCGCGGTGCCGTACATCGTGGGCGAGATCAAGCGATACCTCCGGGACACCACCTGGTCCGTACACGTACCGCGACGGCTGCAGGAGCTGCGGGTGGACCTCGCGAAGGCGAAGGAGAAGCTCGCGGCCGGGCTCGACCGGGATCCGACGGTCCGGGAACTGGCGGACCACCTCGGCCTCACAGAGGCGGAGATCACCGAGGGCATCGTCGCGGCCAACGGCTACACGGCAGGGTCGCTCGACACACCCTCCGACGCGGCGGACCCGGCGGGCCGCGCGACGGGTGCGCGCACGTACGCGGAAGTCCTGGGCGCACCGGACCCCGCGATGGAGGCGGTGGAGAACCTCCAGACGCTGGCCCCACTGCTGGACGAACTCGACGCACGGGAACGCCGCACCATCGACCTGCGGTTCGGCGTGGAGATGACACAGGCCCAGATCGGCGAGGAGCTCGGTATCTCCCAGATGCACGTCTCCCGGCTGCTCGGCCGCACGCTCGGCAAGCTGCGCACCGGCATGCTGACCCAGGACTGACACCGCACAGCCGCGGCACCGGCACCGGCTGGTCGCGCGGCGCCGCTGCGCGACCAGCCGCGCGCGGGACGCCGGGTGCGCCGGGCGGCCGGCTGGGTCCCGAGGACACCGAGGTGCTGTTCGAAGGCGTGGGGGCGGTACCCGCGGCCGTCGCGCTATTCGGCCCGGCCCGCGTAGTACGTGGCGATCATGTCCTGGTCCCCGTGCCCGGCCGCCTCCGCCCGGATGAACCGCTCGGCCGAGGCGGCGACCAGGTCCAGCCTGACTCCGGACGCCTCGGCCGCGTCGAGAATCAGCCGGGAGTCCTTGAGCGCCGTGGAGAGCGCGAAGCTGGGGCTGAGGTCGCCGGAGAGCACCGCCGCGGACTTGCCCTGCAGATACGGCGTGTCGAGTGGGCCTCCCTTCATCGCGTCCAGGAACAACTGCGGGTCCAGTCCGAGGCCCTCGGCGAGATTGAGGCATTCCGCCACGCTGTTGACCATGTTGATCACCCAGGTGTTGGCCACTAGCTTGAGCCGGGTGGCGGCACCCGGCTCCTCCCCGACCCACACGGTGCGCCGGCCGATCGCGTCCAGCACGGGCAGCGCCGCAGCGCGGGCCTCGGACGGGCCCGCGACGAAGACGGTGAGAGCGCCCTGCTCCGCGGGCTGTTTCGTACCCGACACCGGGGCGTCGAGATAGACGAGCCCCAGGTCGGCGGCGCGGTGCACGAGACCGGCCGTGGCATCGAGTCCGACCGTGGAGCACTGCAGCCAGGTCTGCCCGGGACGCAGGCCGGGCGTCGCCGCTTCGAGCGTCTCCGTGACGGCCCGGCCGTCGTTCAGCACGGTGAGGACGACGTCCGCCCCGCTCACCGCCTCAGCCGCCGTGTCCGTCACGGTGGCGCCGTGGGAACCCAGCGGCTCCGCCTTGGCCCGGGTGCGGTTCCAGACCCGGACGTGCAGCCCGGCCCTGAGCAGGCTCACGGCCATCCCGGAGCCCATGATCCCGGTGCCGAGGACCGCGACGGTCGGCCTACCGGGGGTGGCGTCCGCGGGGGGTGGGGTACTCATGGAAGGTTCCTCTCGTCGGTACGGAGATGGTCGATGGCCGGTGCCTCCCGGGCATGCCGCAGCGCACCGTCCAGCACGGCCCGGTGCACGGCTCTGGCGAGCCGCGCACCCCAGCGCGACCGGGGTCCCGCGAACGGCTCACCGGGGCTCGCCCCAGGGTCGGGCGCGGCGACGCACACGGCGTCCGTCGGAGTGCCGGAGCAGTCGAGTCCGGCGTCCACGAGTGCCTGCACCTTCGCCTCGGTGACGGTCGCCACGGCGTTGACGAGGGCGGCGTCGGAGAGGGCGACCGGAAGGGTGACGACGATGTTCACGGTTCCGGCGGGGAGCGGTCCGTCGACGCCCGCGGCGGGCGTGGCGGCCCATCCCCGGACGCCGAGACCACTGGTCACCGTCGCGGTCACACCGCCGTCGTCCGCGACGGTGTGCGCGGTGACGTCCGCCGCCGTCATGAGCGCGGCGCCGGGGCCGGTCAGCGCCTCGGCCGCCGCGATCTGGGCAAGGTGGCGGTCGGGGTCGAGCCGGGGGTAGCCGCCGGGGACCTGGGCGTTCAGGATCCAACCGCGCGGCCCGATGCCGCCGCCGAGCACCGCACTGCTGCACGCCCGCCAGCCGGGCCCGAGCCGCCAGACGAGGTGGTGCAGACCGACGCCGTCCTCGTGCCGCGCCAGCAGTTCGCCGCGCTGCCGGGGCAGCTCGATGCGTGCGGGACCGATGGTGCACCCCCGGTGTACGGGCCCGCCCGTGCACCCCCGGTGTACGGGCCTGCCGACGGTCGGCAACGGCGCGTCGATCATACGGGCGGGCTCCGGTCCCGGGGCGGGCGCACCCGGTCGGGTGCTCACTCGAATGGCGTAACGGGAGCTGCGGGCCGATACCTGCCCGCAGCGGGGCCACCACCCACCCCCGGTGGCCCGGGCCCCTCGGCGCCCAGGCCGGGAAGTTGCAGCGTCCAACCGGGTGAGGCGCGATGGAATCCGGACGCGCCTCCCCTGCTGGACCCACCTTCAGGACGCGCCCGGGCGAGGAGGAATCGGCATGGGAGCCGCTGACGGTTTCACGGATTCCGGAGAGCTCGACGGTCTGACCGTCTTCGACAGTGACGGCGAAAAGGTCGGCACCGTCGGGCGGGTGTACGTCGACGACGACACCGGCAAACCGGACTGGATCACGGTCAAGACCGGCATGTTCGGCATGAAGGAAAGTTTCGTGCCGCTCGCCGGAGCCCGACGAGTGGGCTCCGACCTGCACATCTCGCATCCGAAGGAGCGCGTCAAGGAAGCCCCCCGGGTGGACGCCGACGCGCACCTGTCCGTCGCCGAGGAGGAAGAGCTCTACCAGCACTACGGGCTGACCAGGAAGGTCACCGGTGCGGGCGGGGACGCGCGAACGACGTCCGGGACCGGCACGGCGGCCATGGGCGCTGCCGGGACGGCCGGGGCAGCGGGTGCGGCCGGTACCGCGAAGGCCGGTCAGGCGAAGACCTCCGGCACGACCGCCGGCGTGGGTGCCGGGACGGGAACGGGCGGGCATGGCGACATGGACACCTCCTCCACGTCCCGCCCGCTCGCCGGAGCCGGGGCCGAGCGTTCGGCCACAGGCGCCGGTGGGCGGGAGGAGATGATCCGCTCCGAGGAACAGCTCCAGGTCAGCACGGAGGAGTACGAGAGCGGCAAGGCTCGCCTGCACAAGTACGTCGTCACGGAGAACGTCACCAGGACGGTCCCCGTGTCCCATGAGGAGGTGCGCCTGGTACGCGAGCCCCTCCGGCCGGGCGAGAAGACGACGGGCATCAAGGACCTCGGCGAACAGGACGTCGAAGTCACCCTCCACGCAGAGCGAGCCACCGTCCGCAAGGAGGCGGTCCCTGTGGAGCGGGTCCGTCTCGAGACCAGCAAGGTCACCGAACAGAAGGAAGTCTCCGCCGAGATCCGCAAGGAGAAGATCGACTACGCGGACGGCAAGGACGACATGGGCAGCGGCAAGGACATGGGCGGCGAGTTCGGCCAGGGACGTCGTCGCTGACCCCCTCACACAGCGGCGACCGGCCGCGCGACAGTAGCGAGGGGCGGGCCCGGGTGGTTCACGGGGCCGCCCCTTCGTCGCTCCCGACGGGGTGCCGGGCCGCACCGGCACCCCGTCGTACGGGCACCTCCCGCCGTCGGCGCGTCAGGAGCGCGGGCGAACCGATTCGCCGCGGTACGCCGACGGCTTCGCGCACCGGCGCGACAGCACCGACACCGTCCCCCAGTAGGCCAGCAGCACGAGGCGGAGGCCGAAGATCTCCAGGCACTCACCCAGCCGTCCGCGTGCCGCGCGGACGGCGCTCACCGGGCATCCGCCGATCCGGTGTGCCACGGCGCGCCGGGGTCGTCGTACGCATCGGCGTAGTCCGCCCCCGCGATCGGCCAGTCCGCCAGCAGTTCGGCGGGCAGTGCGAAGGAGTCGGCCAGTTGCGGGGCATGTGAGGCCACGGCCGCGATCAGGTCCTCGGTGATCTCCGCGAGGGACTCGACCTGTTCGGGCCGCAGGAAGCCGGCGGCCAGCAGGTCGCCGCTGTTGCGGGCCACCCACTCCACTGCGAACAGCCGCTCCAGCTCTTCCATGCGCTTCCCGGCCTCGCCATCGGGCAGAGCGCGGCGTGCATCGGCATACGCCTCGGCGGCCTCCCGGTACGCGTAGGCCTCCACACCACGCAGGGCCGGTCCCGAGGCCGCGTTCCACCGTCCGAGGGCGTCCGTGTCGGGCGCCCGCAGCGCGCGCGCCCTCGCCCGCGCGAACCAGATGGCCTCCACTGCCGCCAGCAGCCGGCCGAGGAAGCGAGGGTCAGCCAGGTCGCCGGGCTCCGTGCCCGCGGGACCTTCCGCTCCGGGGGCTGCGGCGACGAGCATGTCGGCGGCGGCCTTGGTGTAGAGGGCGATGTTGTCGCCCTCCGCCGTGATGGCGCCCTCCACTCCCGTCACGAGCTCGGTCATGCCGTTGTTCTCCAGCAGCGCCTGCGCGCCGCAGCGTTCACGGCTCAGCACGATGACCTCGCGCGCACGCCAGGTGATCCAGGCCTTGGCGACGTCGACGAGCCGCACGGCCTCGATGCGGCCTGTCTCGTCGGTGCAGGCTTCCCACCGGTCGTGAGCCCTGCGGTGGAGCAGGGTCATGGCGAAGACCGTGGCCATGGCCGAGGCGAGCGGGCCGTGATGGGTCCGGTGGGCGTCCACCGGCACCGGTCGGGCGCCCCGCGAACCCGAGATGAACCGGTGGCCGCCGTAGCGCACGGCGACCGCCAGGGTCGCGCGCGCGGAACCCGCCGCGCACGCGCTCAGGGCGACCCGGCCCGGGGTGACCCGGCCGATCGAGGTCAGGAAGCGCCGCCGCCTGTCTCCGGGTTCCGTCCTGAACTCGCCCCGCGTGCCACCCTCTTCGTCGTCCCCGAGCAATGCCTCCCGCGCGACGAAGAGCTGGTCGAAGGACGTCAGGCAGTGGTCCACCGGACTGCCCATCCGGGCCGGCAGCCGCCGTACCCGGACACCCGGCAGGGCCCGCACCTCGTCGGTGAGCCGCACCAGGAAGAGGCGCACGCCGTGGTCGGCACCGTCGGCCAGCAGGCGCGCCGCGACCAGCCCGGACTTGGCACCCCCCGCAGGGCTGGTGTTGGGCATGAACTTCTGCGCGCCCGCGTTCGGGGTGTGCAGGACGAACCCGTCGCGCGCACGGTCGTAGGTGGCCGTGGTCTCCATGGCCGCCGCGTTGTTGCCGTGTGCGACCTCGGTGCAGAGGAAGGTGCCGATGTGCCGCATCGAGAGGTAGTCGGACAGGTCGCGGCGTCCGGCACGGTCGTGGTCGAGCAGGCTGCCGAGGAAGAGGTTGTAGTGGATGCCCGCGACGGTGGTGAGCGCGGGGTCCACCGGACCGAGCCAGGCGTGCAGGGCCGCCAGGGCCCGGAGGTCGGCGGCGAGGCGTGCCCCGTTGTCGAGCGAGCGGTTGAGGATCCGCAAGCGGTCGTAGGCGAGTTCCAGCCGCTCGTCAGGCGTTCCCCCGACAGGGCGGCGGAACGGTTCTGTGCTGATCAGCCGCTGCCAGAAGCCGTGCTCGCGACGGAAGTCCGGACCGAGGAGGACGCCGGTCAGGAGTTCGACGGTGGACGGTGCGGAGGTGTCGGTAAGGGTCACGGTCATATGGAGTTGAACGACCGGACCACGGGGAGGACACCCTCGTCACTCGGGGGCAGTCACGCTGGTCAGAGCGGTTGCCAGCTCCTCGCGGTCTGGGGGCAGTGCGCCGGCCCGCCCGACGGTCACGGCGGCGGCGGCCACGGCGTGGCGCAGCACGTCGCCCAGGACTGCGGGGTCCAGGGACCGGAGCCGCGTTCGCCCGCGCGCGCCGAGCAGTCCGTGCGAGGCCAGGGCGTGCAGCGTGCCGGACATGAAGGCGTCGCCGGCCCCCACGGTGTCCTCGATGTGGACGGGCGGCGCACCCACACGGACCACGGTGTCGCGCAGGAACGCCAGCGCACCCTCCGCGCCCATGGTGAGCAGGACGACGGCCGGGCCGGAGCGCTGCCAGCGCGCCGCGGACCGCTCGGGTGTCTCCTGCGGGTACAGCCGGCGCAGGTCCTCGTCGCTGGCCTTGACGACGTCGCTGACCGAGACGAGGCGCTCGGCACGGCGCACCGCACGGGTGTGGTCACCCATGAGCGCGGGGCGCACATTGGGGTCGTAGCTGACGGTCGCCGCGGGCCGAAGGCTTTCCACGAGGTCCAGGACGGTGCCGGCGCCGGGTTCGAGCCCGGTGGCGATCGACCCGGTGTGCACGTGCTGCGGCGGCTCCCCCGGCCGCTCCACGGCGCCCAGCGTCCAGGTGATCGCGAACGTGTACGTGGCCCGGCCCTGGTCGTCGAGCTCGACCGTGGCGGCCGGGGTGGGCGCCTGGCTCCCGTCCGTCAGGACCCGGACCCCGGCCGACGCGAGGTGGTCCCTGATCAGCCGGCCGTCGGCGTCGGGGCCGAGCTGGGTGAGCAGTGTGGTGTCGCGGCCGAGCCGGGCCAGCCCGTACGCGACGTTCGCGGGGCTGCCGCCGGGATGGGTCCGGTCCGGCGCGCCCGGCGTCCTGACGATGTCGGCGACACATTCGCCGATGACCAGCAGGGCGGGGCTGTCGGGCATGGGCGGCGGATCTCCTGTGGGGGGCGCGGGCAACGGCGACCTGCGGGAAACGGCGGTCCGGGAACGGGGCTGCCGCCGATTCTGCCCGGTGCACGGGAGCGGGCCGGACCGGGGGTCGCTGCGGCCGCCCGGGACCCGGCGCTCAGGAGGAAGCTCCGCGCCCTTCGTCCCCGTAGCGCTTCTCGAACTTCGCGACCTGGCCCTCGGTGTCGACCACTCTCGCCTTCCCGGTGAAGAACGGGTGGCTCTCGGCGGAGATCTCGACGTCGATGACCGGGTAGGTGTTGCCGTCGTCCCAGTCGATCGTCCGGTCGCTCGACGCGGTGGACCGGGTCAGAAAGGCGTATCCGGCAGAGCGGTCACGGAAGACCACGGGACGGTACGACGGGTGCTTGTCCTGCTGCATGCCTGCTCCTGGGGGTACGGGGATCTCACGTCCCGGCTTCGGGCCAGCCTCCCGAACGGCGGGGCCCCGCGCGATCCGGGGCGGCCGTACGGAGCATCGGGCCGCCCGCCTCCCCGGGAGTGCGGGCGGCCGTACGGGGCGGGGGTCAGCCCGCTGTCTCCAGGGCGTCGGCGACGAGTCCGAGGAAGCCCGCGTGGGCCCGGGGGCTGCAGAGCGGTTCCGGGTTCCACGGCACGGTCCGCACGCGCGGCGCGGCCGCCTGCCACGCGGGTACGGCGATCTCCGCGAGAGGAACGGCATTGGACCTGATGTCCGTCAGGACGATCGCCGGTTCCAGGGCGGCGGCCTCCGCCCAGCCGACGGTCGCCCAGTTGACACCGGCGCCCTCGGGCGGGGACACCAGGCCGACTCCCAGCTCGGCCAGCACCCGCAGCTCCGGCCACATCGGCGGGCGCGCGACGTAGGCCTGCTCCTGGCCGGCGGGCGAGAGGGCCAGCACGCGCCCGCCGGGGGCCAGGGATCTCGCTAGGCTGCGCAGCCGCTCGCGCGCGGCTTGCAGGCCGCGCGCCGCGTCCGGGTCCGCCGAACCGCCGAGCGAGCGCGCCAGGCCGGCGAACCTCTCGGTGACGTGGTCCAGGGTGCGTGCCTGCCCGACGTCGATCACGACGACCGGGACGCTCTCCTCCAGGTGCTTGGCGGTGTCGGGGTCCAGACCGTAGAGCTGGCCGTGGCCGTAGCTGACGGCGACGACCAGGTCGGGCCCGCCGCGTAACAGCGTGTCCACGTCCAGGTCGTCACCGGCGCCCCGGTAGTCGACGGCGTCCAGCGGAAGGCCTCCGGTCTTGGCCCGGTCCGGCACGGCGCCGTCGTGTCCTGAGCCGAAGATCCCCTCCGGGTGGACACCGTGGTCCCACAGCGTCGCCCCCGCCTGTACGTACGCGAGTACCCGGGTCGGCCGGCGGTCCGCCACCGCAAGCCGTCCCCGGTCGTCCTCGAAGCTCCACCCGCTCTGCTCGGTCATGCAGTCTCACCCCTCCGGACGGGCGGCCCCGGCCCTATCCGGGGCTCGCCACCCCCTACCTGCCCAGCCTTCCGGGTCCACACCCTCGGTGGAAGGCTCCGTCCTTCATCTCTGAGAGCGCTCCCACAAGGCTCCGGACGCCCGTCAGGAATCCTCAGCGTCCCGCGTGCGCGCCGTGCGGGCCAGCTCCACGTTGAACTGGGCGCCGGTCAGGAGCGAGAGGTTGGCGAACCAGACCCAGATCAGGAAGACGACCAGACCCGCGAGGGAGCCGTACAGCCGGCTGTAGCTCCCGACGCGGGTCGCGTAGAAGGCGAACCCGGCCGAGGCGGCCAGCCACAGGAACGCGGCCAGCACACCACCGGGCAGCCCCTTGCGCACACCTCGGGCGGAACGCGGACCCGTGTTGAACAGGACCACGATGAGGCAGGCGACCAGGCAGAGCAGCACGGGCCACTTGACGGCGGCCCAGAACGTCTCACCGGCCTGCGCGAGACCCATGCGGCGACCGAGCCACCGGGCGAGGGGTCCGGTGAGCACGAGGGCGAAGGCGCTGGCCATCAGCAGGACGAGCAGCCCGACGGCCGACGCCACGATGACGTGGGCCTGGCGCAGCGGGGGCCTGGTGTCCTTCACGTCGTGCATGGCGTGCATGGCCCGCCGGAAGACCGCCAGGTAGCTGGAGGCGGACCAGATGGCGCTCACGCTGCCCGTGGCGACGAGGAGCCAGACCGCGGTGCGCTCCTGGGTGGCCGCCACCAGAGTCCGGCGCAGCGCGGCGCCGGACTCGGCCGGCGCGAGCGCGGTGATGTCGGCGATCAGGGCGTTGGTGGCGTCCGGGTTCGCCAGGCCGATGAGGGAGACCGTGACCAGGAGCGCGGGGAGCAGGGCGAGGATCGCGTAGTAGGTGAGGGCCGCCGCCCAGTCGGAGAGGTCGTCGTTCCAGAGCGAGACGGGGGTACGGCACAGAGCGGTGCGCCATCGTCTCGTCGTCGCGGTGCGCCCGCCCGTGCGTGGGGGGTGTTCCGCGAGGGGGGTGTCGGTCCTGCTGGGCACGCGGATTCTCCGGGGAGAGTAGGAGGAGCGGGAGCGCGGACGGGCCGGGCGTCGTCACGGATGATCGGAGGACCCGGCCCTCTCCCTTTCTCTCATGCCTCGATCCCGCGGGTGTACTCCAAGCCGGGCTCAGACGTTGACGGCCGTGAGCAGCACCACCGCGTCCTCCAGGGCCAGCAGGCCGTGCCGCTCCCGGGGCATGGGGTGCAGCCGGCCCGCCGCCAGTTCCACGTCCCCCGAAGCGGCGGTGACCCGGACCGCGCCGCGCAGCACCTGCAGCGACGAGGCGGGCGGCGCGTTGTGCTCGTCGAGGGCGGAGCCCGCGGTCAGCGCGATCACCGTCTGCCGCAGTGGTTCCTGGCGCAGCAGCAGGTGCGCGCTGCGCCCATGGGCGGCGGCACGGGCCGCGGACAGGTGCTCGTCGGCGAGAGCGTTGAGATCGTCCATAGGACCACTGTGCCGCAGCCTCCGCTCCCCCGCTATCCCTCCCCGCGCAGCCAGGCCGCGGTGTCGGGGGGCAGCATTGCGGAACCGTCCAGCGGGGCACTGGTGAGCAGGACCGTGTCGTGGCCCGGCAGGACGACCGGGCTGTCCGAGAGGTTGACGACGCAGATCAGACCTTCGGTGCGCGCGAACGCGAGGACGCCCGGTTGTGACGGCAGCCAGTTCAGCAGGCCGTCCGTGGTCTCCCCGGGGGCGCCGGCGAAACCCGGTTCGGCACGCCTCATCCGCAGCGCCTCACGGTAGAGGCTGAGCATGGACGCCGGATCGGTGCTCTGCCTGTCGGCCGCGTACGCGGGCCAGGACTCCGGCTGCGGCAGCCAGGGCTCAACCGTGGATCCGAAGCCGGCGTACGGCTCGTCGGAGGACCACGGCAGGGGTACCCGGCAGCCGTCGCGGCCGGGGTCGACACCGCCCGAGCGCAGGTGCATCGGGTCCTGGATCCGCTCGCGCGGGATCTCGGCCTCCGGGAGTCCGAGCTCTTCGCCCTGGTAGAGGTAGACGGCCCCCGGGAGCGCCAGCGAGAGCAGGGCGGCGGCACGTGCCCGGCGGGTGCCCAGTTCCACGTCCGTGGGCGTGCCGAAGACCTTGGCCGCGAAGTCGAAGCCGGTGTTCTCGCGTCCGTAGCGGGTGACCGTGCGCGTGACGTCGTGGTTGCAGAGCACCCAGGTGGCGGGGGCGCCGACCGGCGCGTGTTCGGCGAGGGTGTCGTCGATCGAGGAGCGCAGGAGCCCGGCGTCCCACGGGCAGGCGAGGAACGTGAAGTTGAAGGCGGTGTGCAGTTCGTCGGGGCGCAGGTAGCGGGCGAAGCGCTCGGAGTCCGGCAGCCAGACCTCGCCTACGAAGATGCCGCCGTACCCGTCGGCGATGGTGCGCCAGGAGCGGTAGATGTCGTGCAGTTCGTCGCGGTCGATGTAGGGGTGCGGGTCGACGCCCTCGGTGAAGTCGGGCAGTGCGGGGTCCTTGGCGAGCAGGGCCGCGGAGTCGATGCGTACACCGGCCACGCCCCGCTCGAACCAGAAGCGCAGGACGTCCTCGTGTTCCTGACGGACGGCCGGTTGTGCCCAGTTGAGGTCGGGCTGGCCCGGCGCGAACAGGTGCAGGTACCACTGGCCGTCGTCGAGCCGGGTCCAGGGCGTGCCGCCGAATTCGGAGACCCAGTCGTTGGGCGGGATCTCGCCGTGCTCGCCGCGTCCCTCGCGGAAGTGGAAGAGATCGCGTTCGGGGCTGCCCGGTGCGGTGGCCAGGGCGGCGCGGAACCAGCTGTGCCGGTCGGACACGTGGTTGGGGACGACGTCGATGATGGTGCGGATGCCCAGGTCACGGGCTTCGGCGATGAGCTTCTCGGCCTCGGCGAGGTTGCCGAACGCGGGGTCGATGGTGCGGTAGTCGGCCACGTCGTAGCCGCCGTCGGCCAGCGGGGAGAGGTACCAGGGGGTGAACCACAGGGCGTCGACACCCAGTTCCACGAGGTAGGGCAGCTTCGCTCGGACCCCCGCGAGGTCGCCGGTGCCGTCTCCGTCGCCGTCGGCGAAGCTGCGTACGTAGACCTGGTAGATGGCGGCGTCGCGCCACCACGGTGAGGTGGCCTCGGTCGGACGGATGGCTGCCACGTGACGTTCCTTTCGGGCAGGAGGTACTCCGCCCCCGGCCTGGACACGGGGCGTCGGATGGTGGGCCGGAGGCGGAGTGCTGGTGGGAGGCACGGTGATTCGAAGGAGGCGTCAGCCCTTGAGGCCGCCCGCGGTGAGACCGCTCATGATGTTGCGCTGGAAGAGCAGGAAGACGAGCAGCGTCGGGACCGACGCGATGGTGAGCGCGGCGATGAGGACGTTGAGCGGCACCCCGTTGGACAGCGAGTAGATGCCCACGTTGAGGGTCTGTTTCGCCGGATCGGGGAGGGTGAGCATGGGCCAGAGGAAGTCCTTCCAGACCCCGACCACCGCGAAGATGGACACGACGCCGAGGATCGGCCGGGATATCGGCAGCACGATGCTGCGCAGGGTGCGCAGCGGCGAGGCGCCGTCGATGGCCGCGGCGTCGAGGAGTTCGCCCGGGATCGAGTCGAAGAACCGCTTCAGCAGGAAGATGTTGAAGGCGTTGGTGACCGACGGCAGCCAGATCACCCAGGGCGAGTTGAGCAGGTTGCGCTCGAAGATCGGCACGTCGAGGACCGTGAGGTACTGCGGGACCACGAGCACGGTCGCCGGGATCATCAGGGTGGCGAGCATCATGCCGAGGATGACCTTGCCGAGGACCGGACGCAGCTTGGACAGCGAGTAGGCGGCGGCCACGTCGAGGACCAGCTGGAAGGCCAGCGCGCCGAACGCGTAGTACAGGGTGTTGAAGAGCAGCTTGGACAGGTCCATCACGGTCCATGCCTGGGAGTAGTTCTCCGTGTGGACCGAAGAGGGAAAGGCCGTCGGCGGGCTCTGCACCACTTCCTGGGTGGCCTTGAGACCGCCGGTGACCATCCAGTAGAGGGGGCCGAGGAACGCCAGGGTGAAGGCGGCGACCACCAGGACGAAGACGATCCAGTAGACGGCCCTTCCCCGGGGGCGGCCGAGCTGGGCGGGTGAGATCAGCGTCCGCTGGCGGCTCTGGTCCGCGTCCCGGCGCCGGCCGGCGCCGCGTGCCCCGCGCCGGGAGACAAGCGTGTTCGATGCCATCGTCGTGCTCCCGTCCTAGTCTTCGCTGCTGCGGCTGAGGCGTACGTACACCGCGGAGAAGCCCGCGAGCACGATCAGCAGGACGAGTCCGAGTGCAGCCGCGCTGCCGTAGTTGTTGAAGTTGAAGGCGTACTGGTAGATGAGGTAGACGACGGTGGTGGTCGAGCCCTCGGGCCCCGCGCCGTTGGTGAGCAGGAACGGCTCGGTGAAGACCTGCATCGTCGCGATGATCTGCATGAGTAGCAGCAGGGACAGGATCAGCCGGGTCTGCGGGACGGTGACGTGCCAGACCTTGCGGAGCAGTCCGGCACCGTCGAGTTCGGCCGCCTCGTAGAGCTCGCCGGGGATCCCCTGGAGGGCGGCGAGGTAGATGAGTGTGGCCCCGCCCATGTTCATCCAGGTCGACGCGATGACGACGGAGAGCATGGAGGTGTCCGGGTCCTGGAGCCATTGCAGGGCCGGCAGGTGCAGGAATTCCAGGACGCGGTTGAAGAGCCCGTAGCCCGGGTCGTAGAAGTACTTGAAGAGCAGGACCGAGGCTACCGGGGGCAGCATCACGGGCAGGTAGACGAGCAGGCGCAGATATCCCTGCGCGTGCCGGAACTCGTTGAGTACGACGGCGACGACGAACGGGACCGCGAAGCCGAACACGAGGGCCAGCGCCGTGAAGAGCAGGGTGTTGCGCCAGGCCTGCCAGAACGCGGGGTCGTTGAAGACGTAGCTCAGGTTGGACCAGCCGGCCCAGGTGGTTCTGCCGTCCTCGGTCTTCTGGAAGGCCAGGACGAATTCCCTGACCATCGGGTACCAGGAGAAGAAGGAGAAGCAGAGCACCGCTCCGATCAGGAAGCCGTGTGCCGAGATGTTGCGGCGCACGGCGCGCACGAACTCCTCACGGGTGGAGTCCGGCCCGGTGGGGCGTCGGTGGTGCCCGGGTGGCGGTGCGCTCGCATTCCCGGTGGACAGGGTGGGGGCCGACATGGTCTCTCCTCGGTGCCGGTGCGGTCGCTCGCAGACGGACGGTCCGGGTGCGGGGCCGGGCCCGCCCGGCCCGGCCCCCGCACGTCCGTCACTGGTTCGCCAGAACCTGGGTGACCTGCTGCTCGGCGGTGTCGAGCAGCTTGTCGATGTCGGCGTCCTCGTTGGTCAGGACCGCGGACATCGCGTTGTCGAGGATCTTGTAGATCTCCTGGGCCTTCGGCGGCTCGGCCTTGCCCTGGACGGGGTTGTCCATGAAGGCCTTGAAGTTCTCGACGGGCATGGTGGCGTTGGCGGCGCGGTCGGCGTCGTCCTTGGTCTTGCTCTCGCCGGTGAAGAAGTTCGGCTGCGGCAGGCCGACGGGCAGTGCGTCGGCCTTGGTGCGGGCCCAATCGAACTGGCCCTTGCCGGGGGTGAGGTTCTTGAAGTTCAGCCAGGCGACGGCGGCCTTTATCTTGTCGGGTGAGCTGCCCTTCTTGATCATGTAGTTGTTGCCGCCGAACAGCGTTCCCTGGGCGCCGGGAATCGGGCCGAGTCCGAAGTTCTCGTACTTCGCACCGAGCTGCTGCACCATGTAGGTGATGTCGTCCGGCGCGGCCAGGAACATGCCGAGCTTGTCGGTGGCTATCTGCTTCTGGAGGTCGCCCCACTTCAGCAACTGGGTCCTGCCCATGCTGTCGTCCTTCCAGCGCATGTCGTGCAGCTGCTGGAGGACCTGCTTGCCCTTGTCGTCGTTGAACGCCGCCTTCCTGCCGCTCGCGTCGACGACCTCCCCGCCCAGGCCGTACTGCGTGGCGGTGAAGTGCCAGCCGCCGTTGTTGCCGGCGCTGTACTCGCCGAAGCCGGCGACGCCCTTGCCCAGGGCCGCGATCTTCTTGCTCGCGGCGCGGACGTCCTCCCAGGTTGCCGGCGGGGTGTGGGGGTTCAGACCGGCCTGCGTGAACAGCTTCCGGTTGATCATGAGGCCCATGGTGTAGTTGCTGGTCGGCAGCGCGTACAGCTTGCCGTCCTTGCGGGCGACGTCGAGCACCTGGGGCTGGATGTCCTTCAGCGACGGGACGGAGGCGTCGTTGACGTACGCGGAGATGTCCTCCGCGCCGTCGTTGTCCAGCACCTGCTGCAGGTCGGTGAAGTACGCGTAGAACACGTCGGGCTGCGACTTGCCCTTGAGCATGGCCGTGAAGCGCGGTGGCTCCAGGCACTGGCCCGGCGTGGACTTCCCGTTGATCTTGACGTTCGGGTACTTCTCGTTGAACGTCTTGACGTCCTCGTTCCACTCGCGCAGCTCGGCGGCCTTGGCGGCCGGCGGCATGCAGTCGATCGACAGCGTCACCTCGGCCTTCGGGTCGAGGGGCGCGGACGGGTCGGACGAACCGCTGCCGGAGTCGTCGTTCCCGTCGCCGCTGCTGCTCGTGCCGCAGGCGGCAAGGGCGGTCAGGGCGAGCGCGGTGACGACTGCGGCCGCGGAGGCACGGCGGGTACGGCGAATCCCAGCACTTCTCATCGGTGGTCCCCTTCGGGCATGTGCACGGTAGGTCCCGGCCGACTCTCTGCCGGGGCGCGGCACACTCAACCACTGGCGACATGTGAGCGCAATATCTCGCGCAGTTTTCGTAAAAGTTTGACATCCCTCCGCATGCACCTCACGGCCAGGCGGAGGCGTCACAGTCCCGCGCAGGGCCCGACACCTCGTCGGCGCGGCGTCGGCTTGTCCGGCAGGGTCATGAGGGCTTGCAGGCGAAGCGCGGCCTCCGCTTTCGCAAGAGACGGACTTCTGCTTGCAAGGCGGCTACGCGAACGGGGTACCTCCGGATGCTCCCGGAGGTACCCCGCGCGCACCGTGACCGTGCCTCCTACGGATAGATGTTGATCTTGAAGGAGGAGGTGGTGTTCTTCACGTCCTGGGCATTGCCGCTGAGTTTCAGCCCGTTGAACGTGACCTCACCGACGGCAGGGCCCTGGCCCGCCTCCGGCATCTCGTTCGCCCAGAGCCCGAAGCCCGACTTCGCGTCGAAGGCGTCGCCGCTCTTGCGTGCGCCCGTGATCGAGATGTCGGTGAGCACCGTGTCCTTGATCGGGAACTGCGGCTGTCCTCCCACGTAGTTCGTCTGGAACATGATCCCGCTGTACGTCGGGTCGACGATGTCCACGTGCGAGATCCTGATGCCCTGGAAGACCTTGGAGGCGGAGAACAGCCAGATCCCGGGGAAGGTCTGCGTGCCCCAGAAGTGACCGCCGGACCTCACGACCGAGACGTTCTCGATCGCGGTGGGCCCGGTCCCGAATCCGTTCATCGGATAGCCGAAGTCCAGCGAGCTGACCGTGATGCCGGAGTAGACCAGGGTGTCGGCGATGAGGATGTTACGGAAGGTGTTGTCGTAACCGCCGTACACGGCCGCACCCGCGGCGCGCCAGGTGAGGATGGACGTGAGGTTCTCGTACACGTTGTTCTTCATGTCCGAGCCCCCGGAGTCGATCGCCGAGAACAGCGCGAAGCTGTCGTCGCCCGTGGCCCGCGCCTCGTTGTTGGTCACGTGGTTGTCCGTGGAACCGTTGGTCATGTTGATGCCGTCGGCGAACATGTTCCGGATCCGCGAGTTCTTGATCGTGACGTTGTCGGTGTTGGCGCCCCAGTAGAGGCACACCATGTGCTCGTTCCATATGTTGTCGATCACGATGTCGGAGACGTTCGAGAAGTCGAACACCTTGCCGGGGCCGTCGATTCGGGACGTGTAGTTGCCGAAGTACGCGAAGTTCGAGAACGACGAACCCTTCGCACTGGCCTCCGCACGGAACCCGATGTCGGTGTTGTCCTGCGTGGACGGAGCCCGGAACCGGGTGAACCAGGGTCCGGCACCGACGACCTTCACGGCCTTTCCGTAGACCTGGAACTTGCTGGAGGTCGAGTAGTCACCCGCCGGAAGGTAGACGCCCACGAGCGTACCCGTGGTGTCCATCCGGACCTTGTCCAGGGCGTTCTGGACGTCCTGGTGGGCGAAACCGGCCGGCACCGTGTAGGTGGCCGGGTCGGGGTTCGCCACCTGGGACACCTGCTCCAGACTGACGAAGTCGATCGCGTAGGTGCTGGTGTTGGCCGAGTCCTTCTGCAGGCGGATCTTGCTGCCCGCCGGGACCGTCCTGCCCAGCATGACGTTCGCCTCGTCGTAGATGTGCCGGGGCGCGCCGGAGCCGGGGTCGTTGCCCGGTCCCGTCTCGTTCCCGTACAGCCAGGCGTACTTCGAGGTGAGGTCGATCGCCTTCAGGAAAGTGCCGTCCACGTAGACGTTCAGCTTCGAGTCGATGCCACCGCCACCCGCCGAGTCCGGGATGGAGAAGCGCGTGACCAGGGTGTTGGTGGTCGCCCTGGTGGTGAACTCGACGTAGTTCCCCGTGCTGTCGAGGGTGACCGCCTTGCGGCCGGACGCCTCGCCCGCGATGTCGCCGACGGTCCGGTTGGGGCCGACGACCTTCGCCCCGCCGCCCGCGACGCCGTCCTCCGCCTCGTACATGTCGTACGGCATGTTGGCGCCGCGTCCGACGAAGAACGACTCCGTGCTGGTGTTGTTCGCGCGCTTCACCGGGAGTTCGTTGGCGTCGTCGGCGAGCACGACCTTCAGCGTGTACGAGCCGTTGGCGGCCGTCCACGTGCCGAGCGGGACGGGTGACGTCGTCGCACCGGCGGCTATGGCCCCGCTGTGGGCACCGGTGAGGGTCTTCACCGTGGCGCCCTTGGAGTCGAGCAGGCTCAGGGTGATGCCGTGACTCCCGCCCGCGGAGGCCACGGAACCCTGGTTCCTGATCGCGACGGAGAAGGTGACCGTGTTGCCGTCCGACGGCGCCGAGGGCGAGGTCGTGACCGGGCTCGCGACGAGGTCCGAGCTGGAGACCGGCTTCACGACCAGCGGGGAACCGGCGGTGAAGGAGTTGTCGGTCTCGTTCTGCTCGATGATCTCGTCCGCCGGGTCGACGACCGCACCCAGCGTGTAGCTACCCGCGTCGCGGGCACCGATTGACGCGGTGACCTGGGCGGAAGCGCCGACGGCGAGAGCGCCGACCGAGGCGGTGGCCACCTTGGAGCCGCCGAGCTGGAAGTCCAGCTTGCCGGCGGGAGAGGCGACCGCACCGGAGTTGCGGACGGTGGCCGACAGGGTGATGGCGTCCGACTCGACGGGGGCCGCGGGCGCGGCACTGACCGCCGTGACCTGCAGGTCCGGGTTGGGGGCCGGTGCGCCCAGCACCTGGAACTCGGCGACCTGACCCGCACCCGATCCGGTGTTGGCCGTGAACTTCAGCTGGACGTCGGCCACCCGGGCGGTGACGGGGATCGTCACCGTGTTGCCGGTGGCCGGGCTGAACGCGTAGTCCTTGGCGGCCGCCAGGCTGGTGAACGAAGTGGCGTCCTGCTCCCGTCCGAGCACCTGGATGTTCTGGGTGCGCGCGCCCCAACTGCTGTCGGGGTTGAGCTTGACGACGACACTCTCGGTGTCGGCGTTGGCACCCAGCTTGACGGTCAGGGTGTTCGGGTAGCTGCCGCCCGCACCTTCCCAGTAGGTGGTGAGCGAGTTGTCGTTGGCGTTGGCCGCGACGAACATGTGAACCACCGAAGAGGCGGTGATCGGCTTGGAGACGGCCAGGTTGGAGGCGCCGCTCGCGGAGCCGTTCCGCGTCACGGTGTTGCTGGCGCCGGATATGTTGCCCGCAGCGTCCTTGGCCCTGACCACGTAGCTGACGGTGGTGGCCGCGGACTGGTGTCGGTGTAGGTGGTGACGTCGCCCGCCACGCTCTTGCGCAGCACGTTGTCGGCGTAGGTGTCGTAGGCGGTGACGGCCTTGTTGTCCGTGGACGCCTGCCAGGTCAGCTTGATCTGCCCACTCGCCGGCTCGGTGAAGGCAAGGCCGGAGGGGGCGGTGGGCGCTTGCGTGTCACCGGAGTCGCCCGCGCGTGTCACGGTGTTGCTGTTGCCGGACACGTTGCCCGCCGCGTCCCTGGCCCGCACGTAGTACGAGACGCTCTCGCCGGCGGGGCGGGTGTCGGTGTACGTGGTGACGCCGCCGGCCACCGACGTCAGCAGTGCGTTGCCCGCGTAGATGTCGTACCCGGTGACCCCGGTGTCGTCCGAGGACGCCTGCCAGGTCAGCCTGATCTGCCCACTGGCCGGCTCGGTGTACGCCAGGCCGGAGGGGGCGCTGGGCGCCTGCGTGTCACCGGTCGCGGGGCCGTAGACCTCCAGCTCCGAGACCTGGGCGGCTGGCTGCACGGAGTTGGCGGTGACGAGTACTTACCCGCACGTAGCGGGTGGTCGTCGCGTCGAAGGAGATCGTCGTCGCCTGGCCGCCCGCGGCGTTGAAGGCGTAGGCCTTGGACGCAGTCAGGTCCGTGAGGTCCGAGCCGTTGGTGCTGCCCTGGATCTTCAGCGTCTGGGTCCGCTCCCCCCAGCCGTCGGGGAGCCGGAGCACCACGCGGTCGACCCGTACCGAGGAGCCCAGGTCCGCCTGGATCCACTGCGGGAGAGCGTTGTTCATGCTCTCCCAGTAGCTGGCCCGGTTGCCGTCGTTGCCATTGGCGGGGACGTAGGTCTCGGTGTAGCTGCTGGCGGTGAGCGTCCTGCCCGAGGCGAGGTTGGCCGACGACTCCCCGGCGGCGCGGACCTCGAGCTCGGAGAGCTGGGCGTTCTGCCAGCCAGTGTTGGCCGTGATGTTCACCCGGACGAACCGCGTCTGCGTGGCCGGGAAGGAGATCCGCACCTCGTTGGAGGCACCGGGGCTGAAGGTGTACGCGGCGGAGGTCTTGAGGGTCGAGAAGCTGGTGCCGTCGGCGCTTCCCTGCAGCGACAGGGTCTGCTGCCTGCTCTCCCAGCCCGCGGGGAGCTTCAGTCTCACCTCGTCGACCCGCGCCGTGGATCCGAGGTCGGTCTGCACCCACTGCGGCAGCGCGCCGCCCGTGCCGTCCCAGTACGTCGCCTGGTTGCCGTCCGTCACGTTCCGGGCGACGTACTCGCCTGCGCTGCTCGCCGCCGCGGGCCGGCCCGAGGCGACGTTGGGTCCGTCGGCCGCCGACGCGGTGAGCGCCGACCATCCGATCATCAGAAGACTGGTCGTGACCACGGCGGAAAGGGCCCGCAGTCTCCAGCGTTGGGCTCTCATAAGTCCCCGAGCTTCGGCCTCGGCGCGGGAGGCGCCGAGAGCTCGGCTCTGTCTGCGCGGTTCAGTGGCGCCATTTCCTGCATGTACTGAGCTCTATTTTGCGTAGAGCGGTCAGAGAGTTGCAGACAACTGCGAGAGCGTCCACTGCTGCGGCAGAAACCGGAACATAGAAGCCCGCGTCCATGTCGCAGCAAAGGCCTATGCCCGGACGCCTACTTGTGAACAGAAACGATGGATTGGACCACCCGGAGGCCTACGCAAAAAACGCAAGTCTTTTGCGTGCAGCCGCAAGGTGCCGAAAAGCCGCTGCTCCGCGGCACGGCCACGACACGTCCACGGCACGGCGAAGAGCGGGGTCCGCGTGACGCGGGCCCCGCTCTCGTGGTGTCGGACGGGGTCAGAGACCGCCGGTGTACAGGAGCCGGTCGGGCGAGCCGGACCCGAGGCCGGTCAGGACGTCCGGGGTCGCGTCGGCGGCGAGCCGGTCGGCCACCTCCTGCGGCGTCGCGTCCGGGTTCCGCTCCTTGTACAGGGCGGCGACACCGGCGACGTGGGGGCTGGCCATGGACGTACCGCTCAGCGCGGTGGACCCGCCGCCGAGCTTCGCGGACACGATGTTCACACCGGGGGCGTACATCCACACACAGGTGCCCCAGTTGCTGAACGCCGCCTGCCGGTCCTGCTTGTCGCTCGCGCCCACGGCCAGCACACCGTCGGCACGGGCCGGGGAGACGTCACAGGCGTCCTGGTTCTCGTTGCCCGCCGCGACCACGGGCAGGGTGCCCCCCGCCGCCAGCGCGTCGAAAGCGTCGTCGACCGCCGACGACGCCGGCCCCCCGAGGGAGGCGTTGACCACGGCCGGCTGCTCGGCGTTCTGGGCGATCCAGTCGAGGCCGGCGATGATCCCGGCCCAGGTGCCCGAACCCTCGCAGTTGAGCACCCGCACGGGCACGAGTGAGGCATCCGGGGCGACACCGTACGTCGCACCGGCCACGGTCCCCGCCACATGGGTGCCGTGGCCGTTGCAGTCCTCACCGTTGCGGCCGTCGCCCACCGCGTCGTAACCGAAGCCCACCCGGGCACCGAACTCGGTGTTCCCCGCCTCGATCCCGGTGTCGAGGATGTACGCGGTCACGCCCTCACCCCGGCCGGCCGCGGTGTACGTGGCGTCCAGCGGCAGCTTCCGCTGGTCGATGCGGTCCTGTCCCCAGCTGGAGGCCGCGACCAGGCCGGCGGCAGACGACGCGGCAGGCGGCGAGACGGAGGCCTCGCTGTTCTCCTCGACCGCCGATACGCCCGCCGCGCCACGCACCTGCTCGAGCTGTGCGGGCGTGAGCGAGGCCGCGAAGCCGTGCAGCACCTTGCTGTAGGTGAACAGGGTGCTGACCCCGAGCTGCTCGGCCATGACCTCCGGCGCCTGCTCGGCGGCGAGGGTGACGATGTACTGCCCGGGCACGGCCTGGGGCGACTTCTGCACCGGAACGAGGGCCTCGCCGGTGTCGGCCGTGGCCGTGGTGGTGCCGATCAGGGGGGCGATCAGCAGTAGAGCGGCAGGTGCCCAGCGGGCGCGCAGGCGCATGCGGTCTCCCTTTGAGGTGGAGGCGGATCGCGGGCCGCGTCGGGCCCGCGACGTGCGAACACCTGACCTTTCGTCCACATCCCGGGAGGGCCTTGAGCCACGTCAGCCGGACAGCGCAACGATCGGTACGGGGTGGGCCCATTCAGCCCACGACATGAAAGGTTTCAACTCGGCATCGCGGCCGAACATAGACCGGCCTCAGCGAGGCCGTCAATGCCGCACACAGCAACCTTGCCAACATGACCCCGAAAGCACCCTCATCGCGACAGATCTATTGACAGGGCACAGTCAGGACTCTAGCTTCACGTGCCTGAAACGATTCATTGTCGCGTCGTTACGGAGATCCTTCTCGTGATCAGCAGAAGACGACTGCTCAGCACCACCGCCGCCGCAGCCGCGCTCGCCGCGGTGTCGGCTCCCGACGCGGCTGGTGGTCCGTGCCAGCACGGCGCCGCCACCCCGCCCGTGACCGCACCCGGTGGACACTTCGCATCGCCGTGCGCGGGGACGCGACCGGCGCGCCGGGTCCTACAGGACCACACCTGACCTGTTGCGTCCCTACCGTGGTCACCATGACCCCATCGAGGAAGAGCCCGAACAGCGGGCCGGACGCGGGCGACGCTGCGGATCCGGTGTTCTGCGAACGGATCTCGCGCCTGGAGTCCTGGCTGGAGCGGCACCACGGCGAGCGGTCGGAACTATGGCTGAAGCTCGCGAAGAAGAGCTCGGGGATCGAGTCCGTCACCGCCGCCGAGGTCATCGAAGTGGCGCTCTGCTTCGGATGGATCGACGGGCAGCGCAGGTCCCTCGACGCGACGTACTACCTGCAGAGGATCTCGCCCCGCCGCAGAGGCAGCCAGTGGTCCCTGGTCAACGTCCGCAAGGTCGGGGAACTGACGGAGGCGGGGCGCATGCGCGAACCCGGCCTGGCCGAGGTGCGGGCCGCGCAGGCCGACGGGCGCTGGGCGGCGGCGTATCCCTCGCAGAAGGAGGCCACCGTGCCGTCCGACCTCGCGGCGGCGCTCGCCGCGAACCCCAGGGCGGCGGAACGCTTCGAGCGGCTGGGCCGGACCGACCGGTATCTCCTGATCCTCCAGCTCCTGCGGGCCCGGTCCCCCGAGCTCAGGGCGGCTCGGCTCGACCGGATGACTGCGGAGCCCGCGCCGGACGAGGGGGGCGGCTGAGCGAGGTGGGTCACCGGGTGCGGGAAACGGGCCGCCCCGGACAGGCCCCCGTCATGAGCCGGTCAGCGGCTTCGCGGGCCTGATGACGGTGATCGGCACCGACGGCTTCGCGCTGGTGACGGTCGCGGGCGGGGCGACCTGCACCGGCATCCCGCACAATCCTCGGCCTCGAGAGCGGGAACGCCGCCCCGGGGGAAGATCGGGGCGGCGGGTCCCTGCCTGAAGTGACCGCGGCGTGACGGACGCGAGCACCCACGCGTCCGTCACGTCCGTCCGTTCCCTCCGCCCCTGCCGACCCGGCGCAGGGTGCGCAGCAGGTACGCCTTGCGGTGCAGCGGATCGCGGTCCGTCCTCGGCCTGCTCGGAACGGCACCCGCGACCCGCCTGAAGTCCTCGAAGGAGGTCTCCAGCACGCCCTCGCCACGTGTCATCTGCGGCAGCAGCCGCTGCAGTTCGTGGACCCGGGCGGCGGGCATGACACCCTCCACCGTGCAGACGTCGCCGTGCGTGACGGGTGGTCCCGGCAGGGCACGCAGTCGTGCCAGTACGGCATGAGAGGACCGTGGGCATGGGCCAATGGGTTAAACGAGTGAGGGGAGTGGCGCGGCCGGCCTCAGCCGCGCAGATGCGGAAACCGCAGCTCGGTCCGGCTGCGGCCGGTTTCGCCGGGGCGCAGCACGGTGCTGGGCCAGTCGGGCCGGTTGGGTGAGTCGGGCAGGTGCTGGGTCTCCAGGCACACCGAGCCGTGCCGTTCGTGGCGGCGGCCGCTTCCATCGGTGTAGGAGCCGTCGAGCTGGTTGGCGGTGTAGACCTGGATACCCGGCTCGGTCGTCCAGACCTCCAGGACACGGGCGCAGCCGGGGGCGCTGAGACGTGCGGCACGGCGCAGACCGGAGCCGGCGTCCCTCAGCACCCAGCAGTGGTCGAACCCGCCGGCCGCCCGCAGCTGACCGTCCTCGATGCCGAGGCGCTCCCCGAGCACGCGCGGCGCGGTGAGAACGGCGTGCCGGCGACTTCCGCCTGCCGCCCCAGCGGGATGCCGTCGTCGTCCACCGGAAGATGGGTGTCGGCGTCGACCTCGAGGAGATGGCCGAGGACGTCACCGTCGCCGGAGAGGTCGAAGTAGGCGTGGTTCGTCAGGTTGACGACGGTGGGCCGGTCGGTGACCGACGCGTAGTCGACGGCCAGGGTCCCGGCCGTGTCGATGGTGTAGGTGACGGTGCTGTCCAGAGCGCCTGGAAAGCCCATGTCCCCGTCGGGGCTGTGCAGGGACAGCCGGACGGACGCGGTGCCGTCGCCGTGACCGGGGGCCGCGTCCCACACCTTGGTGTGGAAGCCGTCGGGTCCCCCGTGCAGGGCGTGGCCGCGGTCGTTGGCGGGGACGTGGTGCTCGGCCCCGTCGAGGGTGAAGCGGCCGTGGGCGATGCGGTTGGCGTAGCGGCCGACGACTGCGCCGAAGTACGGATGCTTCGCCGCGTAGTCGTCGAGCGCCGGGAGCGACCGGACGACCGAGGCGGACGCTCCCGCGGTGTCCGGCACCGTGAGGCGGTGCAGGGAGGCTCCGTAGGTCAGCACCTCGGCCCGGACTCCGCTACCGCTGTCGAGGGTCCACAGGTGGGTCTGCGTGCCGTGGACGGAGCCGAACGGGGTGCTGTGCACGGTGGGGCGCGGCATCAGAGGTCCTCGGTGTGGCCGGAGTCGGACCCGGGCGTGGTGGATTCGCGGATGACGAGGCGATAGCCGGGGCGCGGTCGCCTGGGTTCGGTGAACGGCTCCCCCGAGAGCCGCTCGACCAGGCTGTCGACGGCGAGGCGGGCGATGGCTTCCTTGTCGGGCGCGATGGTGGTGAGTGTGGTGGTGGTGTAGCGGCTCTCCTCGATGTCGTCGAAGCCGACGACGGCGACGTCCTCGGGGATCCGCAGTCCGCGTTCGGTGACGGCCCGCATCGCCCCGATGGCGATGAGGTCGTTGTAGGCGAACACGGCGTCGGGACGGTCCCCCCGGTCCAGGAGGGCCGCCATGCCCACGGCGCCGTCCTCACGGCCGTAGCCGTCGGTGACGACGACGAGGGATTCGTCCGGGGTGATCCCGGAGGCCACGAGCTCCTCGCGCCAGCCCCGCAGCCGCAGGTGCGCCGGCTGGCGTTCCCGGCCGGTGCGCGATCCGAGGAAGGCGATCCGCCGGTGGCCGCGGCCGACGAGGTGGCGGACGGCGGCACGGGCTGCCGCCACGTTGTCGATGGCGATGTGGTCGTACGGGGCTTCGTACTCGCGCTCCCCCAGCAGGACCAGCGGCGCCGTCTCGGTCCGCGCCATCAGGTCCTCGGTCTCCAGGTGGATGGGGCTGAGGATGAGCCCGTCGATCACGTGGGACCGGAACCCCTGGCTGACCAGGAGCTCCTTGTCGCGCAGGCCGGCGGTGTGGTCGACCAGGACGGTGTATTCGTGCCGGGCCGCCGCGTCGATCACCGCTCCCGCGAGTTCCGCGAAGTACGGGTTGCCGAATTCGGGGACGGCGAGCGCGATGATGCCGGTACGGCCCTTGCGCAGGTGACGGGCGGTGAGGTTCGGCCGGTAGCCGAGCTCGTCGATCGCCTGTTGCACCTTGGCGCGCATGGCGGGTGTGACGTGCTGATAGTTGTTCACCACGTTCGACACGGTCTTGATGGACACGCCCGCCCGTTGCGCAACGTCCTTGAGGCTGACGCCCACGGCACTCCTTGGTTCGGCTGGACTCGATGGCTCTTGTCGGCAAGCGGATCGTCGTCAGGTGCTTCTTCGGCTGCGCGCAAGATAGCGCTGCGCCACCACGACAACGATAAGGAAACCGCCGCTGACCACCGACTGGTACGAGGAGTTGAGCGAGCCGATCTGGTTGATGAGGTTCTGGATGACGGCCAGCAGCAGGACTCCCCAGAGGGTTCCGCTGATCGAGCCGGCGCCGCCGACGAGGAGGGTGCCGCCGATGACGACGGCGGAGATCGCGTCGAGTTCCATACCGACACCGACGATCGTGACGCCGGAGGACAGCCTGGCGGCGTTGAGCGCTCCGGCGAGACCGGCCAGCAGGCCGCTGAGCGTGTAGACGAGGATCTTGGTGCGGGCGACGGGCAGGCCGAGTTCACCGAAGGCCGAGTCCTTGGGCACCAGGTAGGTGGTGGCGCCCTCGTCGGTGATGGCGAGCAGCAGGCCGCGCGCGCCGAGCAGCGTGGCGCCACTTCCATGGTGACCGGTGGGACCTCCGCCCAGAACCTCTCCACGGGCCGCGCGTCGACCCTGCCCACGTCGTTGTACGGATGTGTCGCGTCCGTAACCGGAGCGTCGGGGTCGGTGCCCCGGCGGTGCCTGATGCTCCGCCGCCGATATGCACGCACGACACCTCGGTCGAGTCTCTGGGCCGGCCGCGCCGTGGCGTGCGGCGAGAAGTCCCGCCGTCAGCGCGCGGGCGCGGGTGATGCAGCGAGGGCGGGATTCGGTACGGGGACGCGGAAGCTCCACGCTGGGCGTTCTGGGGCAAGGAACGGCTTACGCGCCATCAGTTGCTGCCCGAGGCCGAGAGGTCGCCGCCCGGCTTCACGGGATCCACCGCAGTCCGCCCGCGCCCCGCCCCGACCGCGTGCGCCGCGGCATGGAGGGAGCGCAGGGCGAGCAGCAGGAAGCCGATGTCATCGAGGTAGACGGGGTCTGGCAGCAGGTCGACGGGCGACACGGTGTAGATCACCGCGGCCCAGACGAGAGCCTTGTTACGCAAGGGGATTCCCGCGTCGACGAGCAGCCTCCGGGCCCTGATCACACGTACCAGGAGCACGGCGGCGACACCCGCCGTGAGCAGGAGGGCGAGCGCACCGACGACGAACCAGACCGAGGTGTCCATGGCTCATCGTCTCCCGCGGCGCGGGCCGGAGCCCGTAGGCCTCATCCGGCGCTCCTCGCGTGGCGGCGGGCGCGGCGGCGCTTGAGGGCACGCCGCTCGTTCTCGTCCATGCCTCCCCATACGCCCGCGTCCTGTGCGTTCTCCAAGGCCCAGTCGAGGCACTGTTCACGCACCGGGCAGGTCCCGCAGACCGCCTTGGCCTCCTCCGCCTGCACGAGAGCGGGGCCACTGCTGCCGATCGGGAAGAAAAGATCAGGGTCCTCTTCGCGGCACGCGGCGTGCATGCGCCAGTTGTCCATCTCTCTCACTCCTCTTCGAGGCGATTTCCGAGTCGCTCCTGACGTTCCGTACTGAGCGCGTGACCGGCATCGGGCGATCGAAACCCGGAAAACCCAGGAGCTCAGCCGTTCGCGACCCTCCGAGGGGCTTCCGGCAGGGTTCCCGCGAGTGCGGAGCCAGGACGCAGTGCTCGACCGCGGGACCGTACCGGGGCCTCGTACGTCCCTTCCTCGCACGCTCCGGAGCGTGCGGGCACGCGAGGGCGCGAACTCGGGATCCGTTCGCACCATGCCGTACAGACTCTTCGTCGATACCGAACTATTTGGACATTCTGTCGCTTGCAAAGCATGCACTTTGCACGGAGAGTACGAACATGTCGGAAATAGTCACGTGCGCACGCCTGGCGCCGGAGGATGCGAATGGGCGTAGCGCACATACCTGGTGGATACCCCGCCTCCCCCGTGGTGTCCCGGAAGCCAGGCACCGGGTGCAGAAGACCATGCGCGGCTGGGGAGAACCCGATGAGCGCATCGAGACGGCTGCCCTGGTGGTGACCGAGCTGGTCACGAACGCGGTGCAGCACACCGCCGGCCGGCGTATCCGATGCCGCCTTCTGCGTTCCCCGGGCGGAGTCCGCATCTGTGTGTGGAACCGCGGGCGGCGGAGCATGTCGGCCCTGCCGCGCCCCAGGGATCCCGTCAGGGTCTCCCACTCGACCCGCGGCCCGGTGCCACGCCGCCCCGAGCCGTACCGCGTGGCGAGCGACCGGCCTCACATGGTGGCCGGCCCCGTGGAGGGTCCCGGCCCTGTGGAGGGTCCCGGCCCTGTGGAGGGTCCCGGCCCTGTGGCCTTCACCGGCCTGGACGGGACCGGGGGGCCCGAGGAGAGCTTCGACCTCGCGTCGGTGGCCGAGAACGGCCGGGGGCTGATGCTCGTGGATTCGCTGGCGACGCGCTGGGGCACCCGCACCAGCCTCTCCGGCCGACTGGTCTGGGCCGATCTCTGAAGCGGGTCTCCATGGGGGCCGGCGCCCCGTACTACGCCGGCTTGGGCCGCCCGCCGAAGGCCTACCGGACTCCTCTGCGCGACGGCTCAGGCAAGGGCGGCCCTGCACTCGGGGTGGCCCCATCCGTCCGGATTCTTCGCGATCATCTCCTTGGCCGCGTACGGTTTCCCGCAGTGGCACCGGCCGGCGAATCTGGCCCTGATCGTCGAACCGCCGGAGCGCGACCTGCTCGCGGGCCCGCCGGAGGATGACGCCCCGGCCGTTCTGCTCTTCGTCGAACGGGCCGGCGCGGGCACCGGCATGCCTGCCGCGCCGTGCGCCGTTCCCGCCGCCTGCTGCGACACCGCGACCTCGCTCGCGGCCTGGTCGGCGAGCGCGTTGAGCGGATCGCCGTCCACCTGATGTGCCGGGACGTAGAAAAAGCTCACGCTGCGCCCGCTGAGCAGTTCGTCGATGCCGACGACCAGCGCACGGTTCGCCACGGGCTTGCCGACCGATGTCTTCCAGCCGTTGCGCTTCCAGCCCGGCAGCCACTTCGTCACCGCGTTCATCGCGTACTGCGAGTCCATGCGCACCTCGACCGGCACCGCAGGATCGGTCGACCTCAGCAGTTCCAGCAGGGCGGTGAGCTCAGCCACGTTGTTGGTGGCGGTGCCGAGCGGCCCCGCTTCCCACCGCCGGGGGGTTCCCTGGTCATCGGCCACGACCCATGCCCAGGCGGCAGGTCCCGGATTGCCCTTCGATGCCCCGTCACACGCGGCGATGATGCGCTCGTCCATGCCCTTGATCATGCCAGCCCCAGGGCTCAGGGCACGATCGAGTCCACGTATCCGCCGTCCACCCGCACGGCCGCGCCCGTGGTGGCCGAGGCCTGGGGGGAGCTGAGGTAGACGACGAGGTTGGCGATCTCCTCGGGCTCGATGAGCCGCTGCAGCAGGGACTGCGGGCGGTGCAGGCGCATGAACTCGCGCTGGGCCTCGTCCCAGGGGAGGTCCCCGCCCACCAGTTCGTGGACGAAGTCCTCGATCCCGCCCGTCTGGGTGGGCCCGGCGATCACCGAGTTCACGGTCACCCCTGTTCCCGCGGCCTCCTTGGCGAAGCCGCGGGAGACGGCGAGCAGCGCGGTCTTCGACATCCCGTAGTGGATCATCTCGGCGGGAATGACGATCGCCGAGTCGCTCGCGATGTTCTGCACCCGTCCCCAGCCCCGTCCGGTCATGCCCGGCAGGTAGTGGCGGATCAGGCGTACGGCGCTCAGGACGTTGGTCTCGAAGTAGGTGCGCCATTCCTCGTCGGTGATCTCCAGCGGCGGCCGCGAGCCGAAGATGCCGAGGTTGTTGACGAGGATGTCCGTGGCAGGCACGGCGTCGTACAGTTCCACCGCCCCCTGCTCGGTCGCGAGGTCACAGGCGACCGCGAGGACGTCGGCGTCCGGCACGCCGTGCCTCAGGACCCCGGCTGCCGCGTCGAGCCGCTCCCTGCTGCGTCCGGTCAGGACGACCTGTGCTCCGGCGTCGGCGAGCCCTGTGGCGATGGCGAGCCCGATGCCCTGGGAGGAGCCGGTGACGACCGCGGTCCTGCCGTCAAGAGCGATACGCATGGTGCGATCCCTTCGTCCCGTGTCAGCGGTGGACAAGTCGTCTACACCCTGGCACTCCGGGACGGGGACGCCCGTCAGGACACGGCGCGGGCGCCGCGCCGGGCCGCGTTACGGCGGCTCGCGAGGACCCGTCCGTCGAAGACGCGACGCGCGCGGCCCCGGCCGGAGCGGATCCGGCCGGGGCCGCGTCGCGTAGGTCAGAGAACGCCGGAGGCGGAAACGGCGATCGCGGCCTTCGTGCTGCCGTTCGGGGTGCCGTAGGACTCGATCTTGCGGACGAGCTCCATGCTGGGCTCGTCGGCGACCTCGCCGAACACCACGTGCTTGCCGTCCAGCCACGGGGTCAGGACGGTGGTGATGAAGAACTGCGAGCCGTTGGTGTTCGGGCCGGCGTTGGCCATCGAGAGCAGACCCGGCTTGTCGTGCTTCAGGGTGAAGTTCTCGTCGGCGAACTTCTCGCCGTAGATGCTCTTGCCGCCGGTGCCGTTGCCGCGGGTGAAGTCGCCGCCCTGGAGCATGAAGTCCGGGATGACACGGTGGAACGGCGAGCCGGCGAAGCCGAAGCCCTTCTCACCGGTGGCCAGCGCGCGGAAGTTCTCCGCGGTCTTGGGTGCAACGTCGTCGAACAGGTTGAACACGATCCGCCCGGCGGGCTCGTCGTTGATGGTGATGTCGAAATACGCCTTGATGGTCATGAGGCCATCCTGACATCACCGGGGGTCCTCCGTTGCACAGACCCCGCCCGACGCCGCTCGGAGGCCCTGCGGCGGCCCGAACGGGTGCGGCGCACCACGGGCATGAGCCGTGGTGCGCCGCATCGGTGTCATTGAGGTGTCATTCGGGGGGTATGCCGTATCCCCCTACGGGTGCCGATCAGCGGTTGCCGCGGGGGCCGCCACCGTGGTTGCTGCCACCGTGGTGACCGTTGAAGATGCCGCCGTGGTGACCGTTGTTCATGCCGCCGTGGTGACCGTTGCTGCCTCCGTGGTGGCGCCCCCAGGACTCCGAGTCGATCTTGCGACCGCGGTTGTCGCGGAGCGTCGCGGTGTCCCGGCTGTCCCACACGTAGTTGCGACGGTCCTGGTAGACGTCGCGAGTGGTGTCGCGGCCCACTCCGGTGTGGACCCGGACGGAGGAACGGCCCGGGAGCCGCAGGTCGAACCGGTACGTGCGGTCGCTCTCGTCGCGCAGCGTCCAGCCACGGAGGTTGACGGAGTGACGGCCGGTGTTCGTGACCGTGACCCACTCGGCGTTCAGGCTGCGGTTGGAACCGTTGTCGCGACCGGGGCTGTCGTACTGGATCGCTCCGAGGACGACCGCCGAGCGCTGAGCCGGCCGGTTGTGGCCGTGGTCCCGGCCATCGGCCGAAGCCGGGAGGGCCGCTGCGGCGAGCAGGGCGCCGGAGGCGAGAACGGTGGCGGTGATCCGTCGTGCGGAACGGGACATGGAAACCCCTCATCTTGCAGGCCCGGAACGAAGGTGCCGGGCGTTTTTCGACCCCGGCGTCGGTGCCGGGAACGCAAACTTTGTCCGGCTTTCGCGGTGACCGGAAGGCGCCCTGGTTCGTGTGACAAAGTGCGGACATTTCTGTCACACACGACTGCACTCGGCACGGATGCCACCGGTCGTAGACCTGTCAACCGTTGATCGCTGCACCGACCCGTTCCGGACCCCGTCCACCTGTTCGCGGCGCCCCGCTCACGCCCGCCCCGCTCCCCGAGTACCCATATCCACCCAGGGCAGACGCGTGTAACAAAAGGGACAGCGCTTTCCTGGACAAAAGTTCCATTACCGCCTGGAAAGGAGTTCGCGCGTTCGAGCCTTCAGGACCCGGCGGGACGGGGCGAGACGGGCACGCTGTCCGCCGTTGATGACCAGCGCGTTCACTGGCGCCAAGGGATCCAGGGCCATGGACCTGGCCAGCAGGACGCCTGCGGCCAGCGGGAGCAGGGTCAACGCCAGTGCCGTACCGGCAGTGGTCAGCGTCTGGATGCGGAGGCGCGTCGGCGCGTCGAGGGCCATGCCCCCATTCGACCAGCGAGGAGGCCGAGCCGGGATCGGGTCGCGTACTCAGACGTGCCGGACCCCGTACTCAGCCGGCCGGGCGCTTGTGCGGTCCGGTCGGCCCCGTACGCCCCGCTCCGGCCTATTCCGGATCCGCGGACGGACCCCAGTGGGAGAACCGCGGCAGCCACTTCACCCGGTAGTCGGGGTGGCCCGCGTGCTCCGCGGCCATCTGACGGACGACGAACCCGAGACCGACGGACCGTCCCGAGGTGAAGTCCTGGGCGGGGCGGTCCGTGTCCAGCTCCGCGATCTCCTCGTACTCGTCCAGGAGGACCCTCGTGGTCTCGATGCGGCGCAGGGTGCGTGCCGGGTCCTGGTAGGCGATGTGGCGGTCGTACGCGCGCGACCGCACGACGAACGCGATGCCGCTGGTGCGGTCGTGCACCTCGCCCGGCGCCTCGGCGGGTGTACGCCAGCCGTCCCCTCCCGCTTCCCGCGCGATGCGTTCCTCATCGGCGAGGCGCGCCCGCACGAAGACCAACAGGTCCGAGTTCTCTGCCATCTGGTTTCCGAATCCTTCTCCGTCACAGACCGCGGCGGGATCACACGCTCCGCCACGGACCCGTTCTGCCCGACCAGCAGAGGATGCCTCACCCGTACCCCGTGGGCGCACTCCGCACCGGGCGGGTTCCGCATGACGGACACCGCACCGGGCCGTCACCGCCGAAGTCCGCGGGACGGCGCGCGCCGCGCGGCCATGAGCAGCGCGATGTCGTCGGGGCGGTCGTCGTCCTGCCGGGCCTGCGCGATGACCCGGTCCGCGGTCTCGGCGAGGGGCAGGTGGCCGACCTCGGTCAGGGTGCCGCGCAGGCGCTCTATGCCCTCGTCGATGTCCGCGCCCGCCGAGGATGCACGAGCCGACGGGGCGGCCGGAGGCGATGAGCGGCAGGAAGGCGCGGGCGCCGACACTGGCGCCCATGGGGATGCCGGGTTAGGCGTCGGCCAGTTGCTCCATCCCTGATCTTGCGTGGGCCAGGGCCACCGGCCGGTACGGAACGGCGGTGGGCTCCGCAGGCGACCCGAGCTCCACCCCCGGTGCGCTTTCGTCCGAGGACCTCGGCGAGCCTTCGCCCGAGGACCCCTGCGAGCGGTCGGGGCTCCCCGCTTGGCCGAAGGTGATCGTGACGCCGTCGTGGCCGGGGAACATTACGTCCAGGTGCTGGCCCACCCGGAGAAGCGGCTCGAGGAGGCCGACCTGACCAACAACAGCGCCCTGCGCAAGGTCGTCCTGGGCGGCAGGCCCAGGGCGCGCACGGTGACCGTGCCCGCGCACGGCCTCGTCGGGGGCAACTGACAGCGGGCCGCGGCAGGCCCGTGGGGAGCTCCCCTGGGCCTGCCGCGGCACCCCAATGAGTGCGTCGGGGCGGCGAGTTGCTGTGGCAGACTTCGCAGGTGGAGCGGTTCACCCATCTGCAACGGAGCGCGTCATGACGACCGGGATACCTCAGCCCCCCATCGACACCAGCAAGCCGCACTCGGCGCGTGTGTACGACTCGCTGCTGGGCGGCAAGGACAACTACCCGGTGGACCAGGCGGTGGCGGAGCAGCTGCCGCCCGAGGCGAAGGCCGGAGCGTTCCAGAACCGCGCCTTCATGAACCGTGCGACGGCCTGGCTGGCCGCTGAGGGAGTCGGCCAGTTCCTCGACATCGGCACGGGCATCCCGACGGCGCCGAACCTGCACCAGATCGCCCAGGAGATCAGGCCCGACGCCCGGGTCGTCTACTGCGACAACGACCCGATCGTGCTGCGGCACGCGGAGGCCCTCCTCATCAGCCGTCCTGAGGGGGCGACCGACTACGTCCACGCGGACGTGCTCGAACCCGCGACGATCATCGACGCGGCCCGGAAGGTCCTGGACTTCGACCGGCCCATCGCCCTCTCGCTGCTGGGGCTCCTCCACTTCCTGCCCGACGACCTGGACCCCGTGGGGATCGTGCGCATCCTGACGGCCTCTCTGAGCCCGGGCAGCTACGTGGTCCTGTCCCAGGGCGCGTCGGACGTGAATCCCGAGCGCGGCGAGCAGGGCAAGGCGGAGTACGGCAAGGGCGGTATCCGGCTCGCCCTGCGCACCCGAGGGGAGTTCGAGCGCTTCTTCGAGGGCATGGACATCGTCGAGCCCGGGCTGGTGACGGCTCCCGAGTGGTTCCGCGACACGCCGGCCCCCCGGCCCGAGATGAGCGGCGTGTACGTCGCGGTGGCCCGCATCCCGTAACCGTCCGGAAGGGGACGTCCTCATGACCGAGGACCGGCGGCACCCGGCAGCCGAGGCGTTCGACGCCATCGGTGCCGACTACGAGACGGCCTTCGCCGGCTCGCAGGCCCATCATGCCTCCCTGGAGCGGCTGTTGGGGCAACTGGCCCCGCGCAGCCGGGTCCTGGACGTCGGCAGCGGCACGGGCCGGCCGACCGCCCGCACACTGGCCGCGGCCGGGCACGAGGTGCTGGGCGTCGATGTGTCAGCGGTCATGGTGGAACTGGCGGCCCGCCGGGTCCCGGGAGCCACGTTCCGCAACGCCGACATCCGTGAGGTCCCGCTGGAGCAGACCGGCTTCGACGCGGTGTGTGTCTACTTCTCGCTGCTGCAGATGTCCCGCGAGGACCAGCGTTCGGTGCTCCGGCGGCTCGCCGGGGCGCTCCGGCCCGGCGGCCACCTGGTCCTGGCCACGGTTCCGCTGGACGTCGAGGGGGTGAGCGCCGTCTTCATGGGCCAGGAGGTGGAGGTGACCAGTTTCGGCCCTGCGGGATGCAGGACGCTCGTGACCGGTGCCGGGCTCACCGTCACGCGGGAGGACGACGCGGTGTTCACCCCGGCCCACCCCGGAGCCGTACCCGAGCCGCACCTCTTTCTCCACTGCCGCCGGGAGCCGGTGTGACGACGCGCGCGCCCGAGCCCGGCATGATCCGGACGAGGGGCCTCAAGGCTGCAGGAGCTGTTCCGTCCAGATGACCTTGCCTCCGTCGTCCGTGTAGCGGGTCCCCCAGCGCTCCGCCAACTGGGCGACGAGGAAGAGCCCCCGGCCCCCTTCGTCCATGCTGGCCGCCTGGCGCAAGTGGGGGGAGGTGCTGCTGCGGTCGGACACCTCGCAGATCAGCGTCCGGTCGCGGAGCAGCCGTACGCGGATGGGGCCCGTGGCGTAGCGGATGGAGTTGGTGACCAGTTCACTGAGGATCAGTTCGGTCGTGAACGCCTCTTCGGCCAGATTCCACTCGGTGAGCTTGCGGGACACGTCGGCACGTACCCGGGCGACCGCCGAGGGATCGGAGGGCACCTCCCACTCCGCCACGTTCTCGGGTGCCGTCCGGCGGGTGCGGCCGACGAGCAACGCGACGTCGTCGCGGGCGCGGGCGGGCACGAGGGTCCGCAGGACGACCTCGCAGGTCTCCTCAGGAGTCCGCTCACCGTGCCCTGCGAGCGTGGAACGCAGGAGCTCCAGACCTTCGTCGATGTCACGGTGACGGTCCTCGACGAGTCCGTCCGTGTACAGCACCAGCCGGCTGTCCTCGGCGAGCTGCACGTCGAGGGTCTCGAAGGGCATGCCGCCCAGCCCCAGAGGGGGCCCACCGGGCACGTCGGCGAACTGCGCGTCGCCCTCGGGGCTGACGATCACGGGCTGGAGGTGGCCCGCCCGCGCCATGCTGCAGCGCCCGGACACCGGGTCGTAGATCGCGTAGAGGCAGGTGGCCCCGGTGACGCCTCCGCCCTCGGAGCCGTCGGCCGACTCGTCCTGGTCGATCCGGGCGACCAGTTCGTCCAGGTGCCACAGCAGCTCGTCCGGTGGGAGGTCCAGGGTGGAGAAGTTGTGGACCGCCGTACGCAGGCGCCCCATCGTGGCGGCCGCGTGCAGGCCGTGCCCCACGACGTCGCCGACCACGAGCGCGACCCGGGCGCCGGGGAGCGGGATGATGTCGAACCAGTCGCCTCCGACTCCGCCGAGCCCGCCCAGCCCGGCCTGTGCGGGAAGGTAGCGGTAGGCGGCGTCGATCGCGGTCTGGTCGGGAAGTCCGCGCGGGAGCAGACTGCGCTGCAGGGTGACCGCGACGTTGTGCTCGCGCGAGTAGCGGCGCGCGTTGTCGATGCTCACCGCCGCGCGGGCCACCAGTTCCTCGGCGACCGACAGGTCCTCGTCCTCGAACGGTTCGGGCCGCTCGGCCCGCCAGAACATCGCCACTCCCAGGATCACGCCCCTGGCCCGCATGGGGACGGCGATCAGCGAGTGGAGGCCGCATTCGACGATCCGGGCGCCGCGCTCCGGGTCCGCCTGCTGCCAGCCGGAGTGCTGTGCCAGGTCGGGTACGAGGACCGCCTCGCCCCTGAGGAGACCCGCCCCGAGGTCCGTGTTCGGCAGGAAGCGGACCACCGAGCCCAGCGGGTGGAGTCCGGTGTCGTCGCGGGGCCCACTGAAGGCGGACCGCCGCAGTCCGCTGGAGGTCGCGCCGGCCGCGGTCGGCTCCTCGCCGCGCAGGACGGCCTCGACGAGGTCGACTGTGGCGTAGTCGGCGAATCTGGCGGTGGCGAAATCGGCCAGCTCCTCGCAGGTCCGGATGACGTCCAGCGCGGTGCCGATCTCCGTGCCCGCGTCATAGAGCAGCTTGAGCCGTCCGCGGGCCATGGCGGCCTTGCCGGACAGGGCCTGCAGTTCCGTGGTGTCGCGCAGGGTCGTCACGCTGCCCGGCGGGCCTCCTTCCCTGTCGGTGGGACGCTGGCTGACGGCGAGGAGCCTGTCTCCGACGGAGTACACCTCGTCGGTCGCAGTCCGTCCGGAGGCCAGCAGCCCGGTGATGGCCTGGTCGAGACCGAGCTCCGTGACGGGCACGCCGTCGACGTCCGGGGGCAGCGCCAGGAGCCTGCGTGCCTCGTCGTTCGCCAGCAGCAGGCGCCCGTCGCCGCTGACGATGACCACTCCCTCCCGCACGGAGTGCAGAACGGCGTCGTGGTGCTCGTACATCCGGGTAATCTCGGTGGGGCCGAGGCCGTGGGTCTGGCGTCGCAGCCGCCGGGTGACGAGGGCCGTACCGCCCATGGTGAGCAGCAGGATCCCGGCGGCCGAGCCGAACAGGAGGGGGAACTGGTGCTCGGCGACCCCGCTGACGTTCTTGACGGTGATCCCGGCGGACACCAGACCGATCACCTTGCCGTCGGCGCCGGACACGGGCACCACGGCCTGGATCAGCGGCCCGATGGTCCCGGTGATCTTCTCGGTGACGACATGGCCGTCCAGCGCCGGTCCGACCTCGCCGACGAACTTCTTGCCGATCCGGTCGGGCAGCGGGTGCGTGAAGCGGATGGCGTCCCGGTTGAGTACGACGATGAAGTCGACCCCGGAGCGCTTGCGCGCGGCCTCTGCCTTCGGCTGGAGCACGGCGGTGGGGTCGGGGCTTTTCAGGGCGGCTTCCATGCCCGGGGAGTTGGCGAAGGTCTCGGCCACGGCGACCGAGCGGTTGCGGGCCTCGCGCTCGCTGTCCGCGCGGGACTGCAGCACGAGCGCCGCCACGGCGGCTGCGACGAGCAACACCACGATCGCCACTTGGAGGAGAAAGACCTGACCGGCGAGGCTTCTCATGCCGAGAAACGAGCGCGGGCGGCCGTCGCGTCCGGCCATGTCCCCCTTTCTACACCCTGGCCATACGCCGGGCGAGCCGTGCGTGACGGGCAGGGCGGCACCGGCGGCCGGAAACGGTCATCGCGCGCGAGCGGGCTCCCGCCCGGCCGCGCCGTCCTCCCGGGCCATCCGGTGCGGCCACCACACGTGCGGGCCGATGTCGAGGAAGAGGGCCGTGACCAGGACCGACCGTACGACGAACGTGTCCAGGAGTACGCCCAGGGCCACGGTGAAGCCGATCTCGGCGAAGGCGACCACGGGAAGGGTGCCGAGCGCCGCGAAGGTGCCGGCCAGGACGAGGCCGGCGGACGTGATCACCGCCCCGGTCGCGGCGAGCCCGGTCACGACGCCGGCTCGGGTGCCCTGGTGCAGGGCCTCCTCGCGGATCCGGGTGGTCAGGAAGATGTTGTAGTCGATGCCGAGCGCCACCAGGAAGACGAACACGAAGAGCGGGAAGTCCGTCGTCTCGCCCGCGTAGTCGAAGACGTACCGGAAGGCGAGCGCGCTGACACCGAGCGCGGCGGCGAACGACAGGACCACCGTCGCGATCAGGAGGAGGGGCGCCAGCAGGGCGCGCAGCACCAGCGCCAGGACGATCAGCACGACCACGAGCACCAGGGGGATGATGAGCAGGTTGTCGTGGCGGGTGGCGGCGTCCATGTCGAGCGCGGCCGCCGCGTCACCGCCCACCAGCGCGTCCGCGCCCGGAATTCCGTGTACGGCCTCACGGACGCGCTCGACGGTCCGCTCGGCCCGGTCGCTGTCCGCCGCGTCCGTGAGGGTGGCCTCGAAGATGGCGCGGCCGTCCTGCACCGGGCGGGCGCCGGGCGGTACGACGAGCGAGCCAGGTACGACGCCCCGGGTCCCCTGGACCGCCACCCTCACCTCGGCGCTCCGGTCCGCCGCCGCGATCACGACGAGCGGGCTGCCGCTCCCGGCCGGGAAGTAGCGGTTCTGGATCTCCTGTCCGGAGACGGAGTCCGGCTTGTCGGGGAAGGAGTCGGCGTTGCTGAGGCCCGCCGCGCGCAACTGGAGGAGGCCCAGGGACAGTGCGGCCAGCACCAGCGCCGTGGCGACCCAGACCCTTCGCGGGTGCGCGGCGAGCCGCCGCCCGGCCCGTGCCCAGAATCCGCGCTCGGTGGGTTCGGGCGTGCCGTGGTGCGGGACCACCGGCCAGAAGACCCACCGGTCGAAGATCACCAGCAGCGCCGGCAGCAGCGTGAGCATGGCGACGAGGGCGACGGCCACGCCGATCGCGGCCACGGGGCCGAGGCCCCGGGTCGAGTTCATCTCGGCGGCCAGCAGGACGAGCATGCTCAGCACCACGGTGCCGCTGCTCGCCAGCACGGCGGGCCCCGCGCGGTGCAGTGCACGGGCCATGGCCTCGTGCCGGTCCTCGTGGCGCCGTAGTTCCTCGCGGTAGCGGGCGACGAGGAGCAGGGCGTAGTCGGTACCCGCGCCGAAGACGAGGACGGTCAGGATGCCGGCGCTCTGCCCGTTCACGGTGAGACCGGCGTGCGCCGCCAGGAGGTAGATCAGGGCCTGTGCGGTGAGGAGGGCCGCGACCACCGAGACCACGGGCAGCACGAGCAGCGTCGGGCTCCGGTAGGTGATCAGCAGCATCACGATCACGACGGCGAGCGCGGCGAGGAGCAGGGTCGAGTCGATGCCGGAGAACGCGTCGGCGGAGTCGGCTGCGACTCCCCCGGGCCCGGAGATGTGTACGGCGAGTCCTGCCCCGCCGTTCCCCACGACATCCCGCACGGAGTCGACGGCCGGGCCGATCCGCTCCCAGCCCTTCTCGTCCATCGTGATCGGCACGAAGATCTGCGCGGCGGCGGGTGCGGTCCTGCTGTCGTAGAGCGGGCCGCGGACCTCCTGGCCGCGCACACCGTGGGCGCGCAGGGCCGTGAGCTGCCGCTCGTCCTCCGCGATCCGGGCACGGTCGGCGCCGGTCAGGCCGCTGTCGCGCGCGTACACGACGACGGCCGTGATGACCTCGGGCCTGAATTCCTTGGACTCCTCCCAGACCCGGGTGGACTCGGCGCTGCTCGGCAGCCAGGACGCCGCGTCGTTGTCCTGGGCTCCGGTGAGTTTCCCGGCCAGCGGCGCGGCCAGGACGAGGACGACGATCCAGAACACGACGACGAGCCACTTGGTGCGGCCTCCGCACACAAGCCGGGCCACTGACTGCATGCCGCTCCCGCCGCTTCGTCCTGTGCTTTGGCGGCGAGAGTAGAGGGGGGCTCGGCGGGCGGGGACACGACATGCCGTGGCCGGTTCACGGGAGCCACGGTCGGACCATCGGCGGTTACCGCGGACGGGCCGGCAGCCCGAAGCGCACCGGGACGCCGGGCGAGTAGAGCACGCTCTGCGGCTCCCCCACGGGTGCGGGAAGCCCCGCGGCCGCGACGAGGTTCTCGTCGCACTCGACGAGGCGCGCCCGGTGCAGGGGCCAGCGGGGGTGCGCGTTCGGGAGGTACATCGTGCGCCCGTGGAAGGTGCTGTGCATGCCCCAGCGTGCCGTCACGAAGTGTTCGAGTGCGCTGGGGGTGCCGATGCGGGCGCCGGTGCGCAGGACGATCCGGCTGCGGGCACCCCGGGGGCCGGGGGCGCGCCGCGTACTGGTGTAGGTGAGGGTGTCGCCCTCGCGCCGGACAGCCATGCGGGACCAGACGTACGGAAGCCCGAACGTGGCGCGGGCGACGGCCACGGGGATCAGCCGCGAGGCGTCCAGCGAGCGGAAGACCACCCCGCGCCGGCCGTGCGCGTCCCGCGAGTAGAGCCGGACGTTGGTCTCGGGGAAGGTGCCGAGGTAGGGGATGCCGGGCAGGCGCAGCCATCCGACGCGGTACATGCGGAAGGCGACCAGTCCGACGTAGGTGACGCCGTTCAGCGTGTCCGGTTCGGTCCCCGCGGGGAGCAGGGGCGCCACGTCGGCCGGGTCGGCGGCCCAGTGCAGGAACGCGAGGTCCAGCCAGGACTGCGTCATCAGCGGTCTCATCGCCGGGTCCGGCGGGTCGGGGGTGACGGCCTGCGGTGTACGGGGGGTGGGCGGCACCCACCCAGAATGGCAGAGGGGTCACGGTGTGCGCGGCGGCGGCAGCGTCGACCCGGACGGCGCGCCCGGCGAACGTCTCACTGCAGTGCGCGCACGGCGGCGCCGAAGAGCGGGGGCAGTCGCTGGGCGGCGGGCACGATCATCCCGGCGGTGACCGGATGCCCCGCCAGCCCCACCAGCGCCCGGGTGAGCAGGCGATGACGGCGGGTCAGCCGGGCCCATCGCGCGGGATACGCCTCGGGCCGGCCGGCGACGAGGCAGGCGACGGCCGCCGCCGCGGTCGCCGCCGCCAGGGCGACGCCCTCACCGGTGAGGGCGTCGACGTACCCGGCCGCGTCACCGACGAGCAGGACCCGGCCTGCTATCGGCGTGCTCACGGTCCGGCGCAGGGGACCCGCGCCGCGTACGGCCCCGTCCTCCAGTCCGCGCAGCGCGCGGGCCAGCGCGGGGAACGCGTCGAGGTGCTCCTCGTGGGAGCGCCGGTGGCCGCTGAGCACGGCGACCCCGACCAGTCCGTCCCCGACGGGGGTCACGTACGCCTCACCGTGCCGCGACCAGTGCACCTCGACGAAGTCGGTCCAGGGTGCGACCCGGTAGTGGCGGCGCAGCCCGTACCGGCGGGGTGGGGCGGAGGGGCGTTCGAGCCCGAGCGCGCGGCGCGTGGGCGAGTGCAGACCGTCGGCGGCGATCAGCCAGCGGGCCGTCAGCCCCGCCGCCGTGACGCGGTCGTCGCCCTGACTCACCTCGTCCACCCGGCCGGGGACGAAGCGCACACCGAGCTCCGCCGCGCGCCGGTGCAGCACGGTGTGCAGTTCGGTCCGCCGCACGCCGAGTCCGGTGCTCCCGCGGAAGCACGCCTCGGCACGCCTGTCACCCTGGACGTACCGGATCCCGCGGAGTTCCCGGCCGGACGGAGCGACTCCCAGCCCCCTCAGGGCCGCCACCCCGCTGGGCATGATGCCCTCGCCGCAGGCCTTGTCCACAGGAGCCGCGCGGGGCTCGACCACCACGGCCTCGCGGCCCGCCGCGGCCGCCCCGATCGCGGCCGCGAGACCGGCCGGCCCGCCGCCTGCGACCAGGATGTCGATCACGCGCGCACCGCGGCTTCCGGCACGCGGGCCAGGGCGCCGTCCTCGCACCGGATGCGTACGGCCATGAGGGCCGCGTTGAGCACGGTGAACAGGACGGCGGTGACCCAGGCACCGTGCACCAGCGGCAGGGCGGCCCCTTCGGCCGCGACCGCCACGTAGTTGGGGTGGCGGAGCAGGCGGTAGGGCCCGCCGGTCACCAGGGGCAGGCCGGGCACGACGATGACCCGGGTGTTCCATCGCCGGCCGAGCGTGCGGACGCACCACCAGCGCAGTCCCTGCGCGGCGGCCACCACCGCCACCATGGTCCAGCCAGGCACCGGGAGGAATTCCCGGCCCGCCAGCCAGGTCTCGGCGAGGCAGGCGGCGAGCAGCCCGGTGTGGAGGGCGACCATCGCCGGGTAGTGGCCGCGACCGGCCTCCGTGCCGCCCTGGGCCAGGCTCCAGCGCGTGTTGCGCAGCGCGAGCGCCAGCTCGGCGAAGCGTTCGGCCGCGACCGCCGCCACCAGGGCCGTGTACCAGATCATGTGTTCCTCCGGACTACCAGCGCAGCAGCACCAGTTCGCAGCAGAAGCCTGGGCCCATGGCCATCAGCACGCCGGGCGATCCGGGCTCGGGCCGCCGCTGTTCCATGGTGTCGCGCAGGACGTGCAGGACCGATGACGAGGAGAGGTTGCCGGCTTCGGCCAGGGCACGCCGGGTGACGTCCAGGGCCCCCTCGGGCAGGGCCAGCGCCTCGGTGACCGCTTCCAGGACCTTGGGGCCTCCGGGGTGGCACACCCAGCGGGCGATGTCCTTCGGCTTCAGCCCGTGCTGCTGGAGGAAGCCGCCGACGTCCTCGGCGAGATACCGGCGTACGACGTCGGGGACCGCGGGGTCGAGCACCACGGTGAAGCCCGAGCCGCGGATGTCCCATCCCATGACGTGGCCGGTGTCCGGGTAGAGGCGGCTGCGGGTGTCAAGCACCTCCGGTCCTTCAGCGGGAGCCGGGTGGTCGGCACCGACGAGGACCACGGCAGCCGCGCCGTCGCCGAACAGCCCTGTGGCGACGAGGTTGGCGGGCGTCGGGTCGTCCCGCTGGAAGGTCAGGGAGCAGAGCTCGACCGAGAGGAGTACAGCCACCTGTCCCGGCCGGCCCAGCAGGAAGTCGTGCAGCCGGGCGATCCCCGCGGCTCCCGCGACACAGCCGAGTCCGAAGACGGGGAGCCGCTTCACGTCGGGGCGAAGGCCGAGGCGCCCGACGAGCCGTGCGTCGATGGAGGGGGCCGCGATGCCCGTGACGGAGGTGAACATGAGCAGGTCCACGTCGGCGGGCCGCAGCCCCGCCTTGCGCAGGGCGCCGCGGACGGCTTCCGCTCCCAGCTCGACGGCGGCGCCGATGAACACGTCGTTCGCCGCCCCGAAGCCGTCCAGTCCGGCGTACCGCTCCAGGGGCAGCACCGTGTTCCTGGTGCGCACTCCCGCGTTCGCGTGGATGCGGTCGAGCAGGCGTCTGTCCGCCCCCGGGGGCAGGCAGACGCTCGCCGTCATGTCGGTGACTTCCCGCTGTGTGTGTCGGTGCGGCGGCAGGACCCCGTGAACGGCCGCGATCCGGGTCATCCTGGCCACCGCTTCGGAAGGGTCATGCGTACATCCTGACGGCAGACCGGGGCAAAACGGCGCACATGCGGTTCGTGGCAGCCGTGTTCGTGCGTGCCGGACTGTCTAGGATCGCCGGGTGGACACCACGGACCGGCCTTCGGCGTCCTCCCCCGCCGTCCGCCTGCCACGCGCGGCGCGGGGGCTTCTGCTGTCCTGCCATCCGGGGCCCTCCGGCGCGGTGACCGTGCTGATCGCCGTACTGGCCGTCAGTTCCGGTCTGCGCGGCGGCCGTTGTCTGCTCGTCGCCGCGGCGGTGCTGGCAGGGCAGCTCTCCGTGGGCTGGTGCAACGACGCGTTCGACGCCCGTCGGGACGCCGACGCCGGCCGGACGGGGAAGCCGGTCGCCCTCGGCCTGGTGAACCGGGGCACGGCGTGGGGGGCGGCGGCCGGCGCTCTCCTCCTGTGCGCGGCACTGTCGCTCGCCTGCGGGGCCGTGGCGGGCGCGGTGCATCTGGGCGGGGTCGCGGCGGCGTGGGCGTACAACCTGAAGCTGAAGGAGACGGCACTGTCCTGGCTCCCCTACGCCACCGGCTTCGCCGCCCTCCCCTGCCTGGTCGCCCTGAGCCTGCCCGGCAGCCCCTGGCCCGCCTGGTGGGCGGTGTCGGCGGGTGCGCTACTGGGGGTGGCGGCCCATCTGTGCGACGTACTGCCCGACATCGAGGAGGACCTCAGAGCGGGTGTCCGCGGCCTGCCCCAGCGCTGGGGCGCGGCCCGCACGCGGCTCCTGCTGCCCCTCCCCCTCGTCGCGGCCACCGCCGTGCTGGCGCTCGGCCCGCCGGGCCGGCCCGGCGGCCGGACCGTCGTCGCCCTCGCGGTCGTCGCCCTCTGCGGGACGGCGGCAACGGCCGTGGGGGCAGTCCCGCGTCCCGACGGGGCCTGGCGCAAGACCGCCCTGGCGGGGACGGTCGCCGTGGCCTCGGCGGATGTCGCACTACTCCTGGCGCAGGGCACGGGAATCGCGTGACAGGCCCATAGGTCACGCCCGGCGCGTCACGACAGCGCGCACGACCATAGAAGCCACGGGGCGAACAGGACGTGCGCCGCCGGGACGGTCGGCGCAGGGTGAAGCTGGCGACGACTTCGGAACTGGTCGCAGCGGCGAAGGGCCGTCGACGGGCTGCGAGCTGAACCGTCCTCGTCCGCGCGCACCCTGCCGCTCTCCGGCCCGCCGATGTATTCGGCGGGCCGGGCCGCGTTCTGGCGAGAAGCCCTCCGGCGGGCGCGCCTCGGCTCCCGCGGGACAGCCGGTGGCGCACTGCGACACGGCAGCGAGGCGCACGGGCTCCCGCTGCAGGACGGTGAAGAGACCGGGCGGGGCGGGACCCGTCGGAAACCCGGTCGAGGCGCGCCAGAAGTCCCTCCGGAGCCGGGTACGGCACCCAGTGAACGAGCGTTTTCCAGTGTGGTTAACATATGAGCACCGCCTAGCTCGAAAGATGGACTTGTGACTGCCACCGAGGACTCGTTCACCAACTGGAAGACCCGTGAGGAGATCGCGGAGTCGATGATCCCGATCATCGGGAAGCTGCACCGGGAGCGGGACGTCACGGTCCTGCTCCACAGCCGCTCCCTGGTGAACAAGTCGGTGGTCAGCATTCTCAAGACCCACCGCTTCGCCCGGCAGATAGCCGGCGCGGAGCTCTCGGTCACCGAGACGCTGCCCTTCCTCCACGCGCTGAGCAGCCTCGACCTCGGCCCGTCCCAGATCGACCTCGGGATGCTCGCCGCGACCTACCGGAGCGACGACCACGGCCTGTCGGTCGAGGAGTTCACCGCCGACGCCGTGGCAGGCGCCACCGGCGCCAACAAGACCGAGCGCCGCGAGTCACGTGACGTCGTCCTCTACGGCTTCGGCCGCATCGGCCGCCTGCTGGCCCGCCTGCTCATCGAGAAGACCGGCTCGGGCAACGGTCTGCGGCTGCGCGCCATCGTCGTACGCCGGGGAGCCGGGCAGGACATCGTCAAGCGCGCCTCCCTGCTCCGCCGAGACTCGATCCACGGACAGTTCCAGGGCACCATCACCGTCGACGAGGCGAACAGCAGGATCATCGCCAACGGCAACGAGATCAAGGTGATCTACTCCGACGACCCGAGCTCCGTGGACTACACGGCACACGGGATCAAGGACGCCATCCTCATCGACAACACCGGCCGCTGGCGCGACCGCGAGGGCCTGTCCAAGCACCTGATCCCCGGCATCTCGAAGGTCGTGCTCACCGCGCCGGGCAAGGGGGACGTCCCCAACATCGTCCACGGCGTCAACCACGAGACGATCAAGCCGGACGAGCAGATCATCTCCTGCGCCTCCTGCACCACCAACGCGATCGTCCCGCCGCTGAAGGCGATGGCGGACGAGTACGGCGTACTGCGCGGACACGTGGAGACCGTCCACTCGTTCACCAACGACCAGAACCTGCTGGACAATTACCACGACTCCGACCGTCGCGGCCGTTCGGCGCCCCTCAACATGGTCATCACCGAGACGGGCGCCGCTTCGGCCGTCACGAAGGCACTGCCCGACCTGAAGGCGAAGATCACGGGCAGTTCGATCCGTGTTCCGGTGCCGGACGTCTCCATCGCGATCCTCAACCTGCAGCTCGCCCGTGGCACCGACCGCGAGGAGGTGCTCGAACACCTCCGAAACGTCTCGCTGACCTCGCCGCTCCGGCGCCAGATCGACTTCATCACCGCACCCGACGCGGTCTCCAGCGACTTCATCGGCTCGCGCCACGCCTCGATCGTGGACGCGGGTGCGACGAAGGTCGAGGGCGACAACGCGATCCTCTACCTCTGGTACGACAACGAGTTCGGATACTCCTCCCAGGTCATCCGGGTCGTCCAGCACGTCTCCGGCGTGGAGTACCCGACCTACCCGGCTCCAGCCGTCTGACCCTGCGGGTCTTCGGCCCCGGTATGCGCCGGGGCCGACAGCCGTACCGGGCGGCCCGAGCGCCGCTCGCCCAGGTTCCGGACGGCACGCACCGAGTGCGCCTGCGCCGGGCGCAGTTGCCCGACCCGCCTCTTGAACGACCATGCTTTCCGGCCGCCACGCCCCGGAGTGCACGGCCGTCGTCGCGTTCTTGAATGACGTCCCGACTTGACCAGAACCGAGTGGCACATCCTCAAAGAGGCCGTCGACGCGGCCTACGCGGCCGTGCGGGCGAGCGGCGCGGAGATCGTCCACCCGCTACGGGACGAGGAGTGGGGGGTGCGCCGGTTCTTCGTCCGGGACCCCAACGGCCGGGTGATCAACGTGCTGAGCCACATCTGACGCGCCCGCGAGCCACATGGCACCCGCGCGGCCGGGGCGGGCGCCGCCCCGCTCGCGCGTTCCTCGCCGCGACCGCCGGGAAGTGACGCGGTACACGCACGCCGCGAGGCATGGTCGGCGCTGCTCGGGACAGTGACTGAGGTGGACCCCGACCGGGCGTGACCGGCGCCGGGCGGTCGGTCCGCGGACCAGCGGAACCCGAAAGGTGGCTCGGCGGACGCCCCTGGGGTACGAGAAGACCCGGGAGGGCAGTGCCCTGCCCCACACCCCCGTCGACCAGGTGAGAGATGACCAGCCACATAGACGAAAAGCCCAGCGAGAAGCCCACCCCCTCCAGATCCGGCGACGCGCTCCACACCGAGCGCACGCGGCGGCTCCGGCGCCGGCTGGAGCGCCTGATCGGTATCGCGGCGACGGAAGGCAACGAACTCGTCCCGCTCCGCAACGGGGACGAGATCTTCGCCGCGATGCTGGGTGCCATCCGTGCTGCCGAGCACACCGTGGACATGATGACGTTCGTGTACTGGCGTGGTGACATAGCGCGGGATTTCGCGCAGGCGTTGTCGGAGCGGGCGCGTGCGGGTGTGCGGGTGCGGCTGCTGCTCGACGGGTTCGGTAGCCGGCTGATCGAGAAGGACCAGCTGGCGATGATGGAGGAGGCCGGGGTGGAGGTGGCGTGGTTCCGCAAGCCGCTGTACCTCTCGCCGCTGAAGCAGAACCACCGCTGCCACCGCAAGGTCCTCATCACCGACGAGGAGGTGGCGTTCACCGGTGGCGTGGGGATCGCCGAGGAGTGGTGCGGCGACGCGCGCAACGAGAACGAGTGGCGGGACACCCATGTGCGGGTGAAGGGCCCGGCCGTGGACGGTCTGGCCGCCGCGTTCGCCCAGAACTGGGCCGAGTGCCATGACGAGCTCTTCACCGACCAGGACAGGTTCGTCGACGCCACGCACCACGGCGACGCCGTCGTGCAGGTGGTGCGGGGTTCGGCCAGTTTCGGCTGGCAGGACATGCAGACCCTGCTCCGCGTCGTGCTGGAGTCCGCCGAGGAGCGGGTGCGCCTGACGACGGCGTACTTCGCCCCGGACACGTATTTCATCGAACTGCTCTGCGCCACCGCCCGGCGGGGGGTGACCGTCGAGATCCTGCTGCCCGGCCCGCACACCGACAAGCGGGTGTGCCAGCTGGCCGGACAGCACCACTACCAGGACCTCACCGCCTGCGGCGTGAAGATCTACCAGTACCAGCCCACCATGTTGCACACGAAGGCGCTCACGGTGGACGGCGTCGCCTCGCTGATCGGGTCGACGAACTTCAACCGCCGCTCCCTCGACCACGACGAGGAAGTCATGCTCACCGTCCTGGATCCGGCGTTCACCGCCACCCTGGACGAGCACTTCGAGGCGGACGTACAGCGAAGCGTGCTCATCGAGGAGGGCCGCTGGAAGCGCCGCTCCGTGGGGCAGCGGATGCGGGAGACCGCGATCCTGCCGATCCGCCGCTGGCTCTGAGGCGGGGGCCGGCCGTGGTTCGTCCGGTCACCCGGTCACCGGGGTGTGGCGGCCCGCCTGCGGGGCATACGGGCATTCACCTGCTGTTCAACGGGTGAGAGGGAATGGATCCATGATCGAGTCTGTCGAAGCACAGCCGGGTGCGTCCGCGGTGACGACGGAGCCTGTGCCCGACCTGCAACTGCAGCTGCTCATCCAGTTGCTGGACAGGGAGATGCGTTCCAGCCTTCCGATCACCCTCACCCTCACGGGCGGCGTACTGCACGGCGACGTGATCGGGCACGAGGCTTGGAAGGCGGACTGGGCCAGAAGCCTGCGCCAGGTCGAGGGCGAGGGCGCGAACCTCATCGCGGAGTTCCCGGAGACCGTCGACCAGGGGATCAGGGAACTGGGGACCGGCGAGGGGGCCTCGCAGCTGCCCCGCTGGATTCACCTCCGGGGCGCCACACTGCTGTTCGGCGGCGCGGGTTCGCTGCGGCTTCCCCTGTGGCGCGGCCGGCTGGCCGACGTCTCGGGCTGGGCGCTGGGGCGACCTCAGTGACGGAAAGCCCTTAGTGGAACTCGGCGCCGAAGCGCCGGGCCGTGCGGGAACGCCGGGCGCGAAGGTGGACCTGACGAGGTCGCTGCGTGGGCAGGCCGGCGGACAGCACCGGCGCCTCGACCGGATCAGTCGCCCGTCACCGCGAGTGGGCCGTCCGCGGCGAAAGCCAGGCCCGCGAACCTTTCACCCATGCGCAGGTGCGTGGCGGCGTCGGGGTGGAGCTCGTCGGGCAGCGGGAGTTCGGCGTAGTCCGCCTCGCCGTAGAGCTCGCGGCCGTCGAGGTGATACAGGTGGGGGTCGTCCGCCGCACGCTGCTTGACGATGCGCGCGAGTTCGTCCCTGATGACGTTCAGGGTGAGTTTCCCGGCGGCGGTCTCCGCCGGATCGCCCGCGGCACGGAACCGAAGCCTTCCCTCGCCCAGCGTGGTGAAGTCGGGAGCACTTGGCCCCGGGGCGTCCTCGTGGATGGGGCAGAGGACCGGCGAGACCACCAGCAGCGGTGTGGTCGGGTGACCTTCACGGACCGTGTCGAGGAAGCCGTGGACGGCCGGGGCGAATGCGCGCAGGCGCATCAGGTCGGTGTTGACCAGGTTGATGCCGATCTTGACGCTGATCAGGTCGGCCGGGGTGTCACGCATCGCCCGAGCCGTGAAGGGGTCGAGCAGGGCGCTGCCGCCGAGCCCGAGGTTGATCAGCTCGACACCGCCGAGAGCGGCGGCGCGGGCGGGCCAGGTGGCCGTGGGGCTCGCGGCGTCGGATCCCTGGCTGATCGAACTCCCGTGATGCAGCCATACCTTGCGTCCCCTGGTGGGCATGGGCTCGACGGGGGCGTTGGCGCGCAGGGCGACGAGTTCGGTCGTCTCGTTGTGCGGGAGCCAGATTTCGACGTCCTTCATGCCCGCGGCCAGACCGGAGAAACGGGCGGTACCCGTGCTCCCCGTCAGGGTCTCGGTGGACCCCGTGGTCATGTCGATGGTCAGCACGTCGCCGCCCGCCACAGTGGCGCTGCCGGCGGGGCTGCCGTCGACGAGCAGGTCGTAAACCCCGTCCGGCCGGGGCGGGGCACCCACGTACGCACGCTTGGTCGGCAGGGTCTCCAGCTCCAGGACTGTGGCACGGGTACGCAGGGCGAGCCGCACCCCGGACGGCTGCGCCTCGGCCATGGCCAGTTGCGCGTCGGTGTTCTGGGCCCGGGCACGGGCGGGAAGCCGGTGCGGCAGCAAGCCGCGCTCCGTACGCTCCTGATCGAGGGCGCCGCGCAGGAGTCCCCCGGTGAGTGGGACATCGGTCAGCTCGTCGTGCGCGCTGTCGTGGTGGGTGCTCATTCCATACCGCCTGTCCGGTCGTGTGTGGCTGACGGGGTTCGAGAGGGCCCGCCCTTGTCAGGAGGCCGCGGGTCCTGGCCAGTTCCGCAGCAGGGCGTCCAAGGCGTCCAGAACCCGTGACCAGGTCTCCTGGGTGCCGGGCGAGCTGTGGCTGAAGCTGCCCCCGCTCTCCAGGCTGATGTAGCCGTGGAAGACGCTGCCCAGCAGCCTGACCGCGTGCGTCTGGTCCGGCTCCGTCAGGTCGTAGCCGCGCAGGATCGCCCGCGTCATCTGGGCGTGCCTCACTCCGGCGCTGGCGGCCGCCGCCTCGGGGTCCAGACGGAGCTGCGCCGCGGCGTAACGGCCCGGGTGTTCCCCGGCGTAGTCGCGGTAGGCGTTCGCGAACGCCTCCAGGGCGTCCTTGCCGGACCGGCCGGCCAGCGCCGCGGCGACGCGGTCCGCGAGTTCCGCCAGCGCCAGCAGGGCGATCCTGGTCTTGAGGTCCTGGGAGCTCTTCACGTGCGAGTACAGACTCGCGTCCTTGACACCGAACCGCCGGGCGAGTGCCGCGACGGTGACTTTGTCGAACCCGACCTCGTCGGCCAGTTCGGCTCCGGCCTGCGCCAGTCGTTCCGCGGTCAGTCCTGCTCGCACCATGGGCACCATCCTCATCGACGAATGCAATTATGCGACTACCTAGCTATCCTAGGCAAATTCCTAATCACTTCAGCTTCCTCTCAGACGTCAGTGACCTGTATGGACCTGGGAGGCCGACGTCAAAGAGGTGTCAGGGACGGTCCCGCAGGGCTTCGGGGCGGGGATAGCTTCGGTGTCGCGCGTCGGGTCACCTCCCGCTCCCGGGCGCCACCACCCACCATGAATCCCCAGGAGGGGCCCATGTGTCTGATGTCGTACGAAAGTGAACCCGAGCCCGAAGAACCGCTCCCGGCCGGGCCCCTCTACGTGCCCGTCCGGCCGGGAAGGGGTGCGGAGGCGGCCATCCGGCTGTTCCGCACCCCCTTGGGCACCCGCACCGCCGTCGGCTTCACGAGCGCTGCGCGCCTGACCGCGACGCTCGGCACCGGTCAGCGCTTCGTCCGGCTGTCGGAAGCGTTGCTGCGCACCCTGTGCGAGCCGCTCGGGGCGTACCTGGTGACGGTCGACCCGGCTCTGTCGGCGCCTGCGGTCACCGCCTCCATCCCTCGCCCGGGCCGCGCCCCGGTCCGCAACGCCTGAAGGGGAGCTACTTCCATGACCGTCATCACACCGCCCGGGACAGTCGCGGGCACCGACGACCTGTCCGTCTGGCCCTCCTCCACCAGCCGCCTGCCCCATGGTGACCTCGCCGTCGGAGGGGTCTCCCTGACCGAGGTCGCCCGGCGCTTCGAGACTCCGGTCTACGTGCTGGACGAGGGCGAGCTGCGGACCCGGTGCAGGACCTACCGGGACGCCTTTCCTGGTGCCGAAGTGCTGTACGCCGCCAAGGCGTTGCTCTGCCGGGCCGTCACCCGCTGGGTCGACGAGGAGGGGCTCGGCATGGACGTGTGCTCGGCCGGCGAGCTGGAGCTGGCGGCAGCCGGAGGATTCCCGCCGGAGCGCATGCTCCTGCACGGCAACGCGAAGTCCCCGCGCGACCTGGAGACCGCACTGCGGCTCGGGGTGGGAAGGATCGTGATCGACAGCGCGTCGGAGATCGCGCGACTGGCCGCCGCCGTGGGACCGCACGGGCACCAGCGCGTGTTGGTCCGGGTGACGCCGGGGATTTCCGCGGGCGGCCACGAGAAGATCCGTACGGGCAGGGACGGCCAGAAGTTCGGGCTCAGCCTGACCGACGGCTCCGCGCAGCACGCGATCGCCCGCGTCCTGGACCAGCCGCAGCTGCAACTGACCGGACTGCACTGCCACATCGGATCCCAGATCACGGACATCAGACCGTACGTCACCTCTCTGCGCCGCATGGTCGGGCTGATGGCCAGGATCCGCGACACCCACGGCCTGGTCCTGCCCGAACTCGACCTGGGCGGCGGACACGGCGTCGCCTACCGCCCGGGCGAGCCTTCGATGGCGCTCCCCGCCCTCGCCCGCGCCCTGCGCGCGGAACTCGTGGCGAGCTGCGCCGCCGCACGCCTGGACGTACCCCGGCTGCTCCTCGAGCCCGGGCGTGCGATCGCCGGACCTGCCGGGGTGGCCCTCTACCGCGTCCTGGCCGTCAAACACACGGGCGCCCAGGTGTTCGTGGCCGTCGACGGCGGCATGAGCGACAACCCCCGGCCCGCTCTCTACGGCGCTCGCTACGTCCCGCGCATGGTCGGCCGGCGCTCGTCCGCCGCACCGACGCGCACCACCGTCGTGGGCAGGCACTGCGAGGCGGGCGACATCCTGGCCGCCGACGTCGAACTGCCCGGCGACACACGCCCGGGGGACCTGATCGCCGTGCCCGTGGCGGGCGCGTATCACCTGTCCATGGCCTCCGGGTACAACATGGTCGGCCGGCCTCCGGTGGTGGCGGTCGGGGACGGCGCCGCCCGGCTGCTCGTACGGCGGGAAACCCTCGACGACTTCCGCGGGCGGGACGTCGGGGAATAGGACCGGCCAGGAATACCGCACGTTCGACGGCTTCCTCGCCGAGGTCACTCCGGAAGACAAGATGGCCCCCGCGTTGTCGCATACGGCAGCCGAGTTGCCGCGGACTCGACATCATCGGCACACAAGTTCCCTATTGTGGTCGCAAACTGATCATCCGTAGCTACACGCACAGGAGTTCACGATGTCCAGACCCGACGACGATGCACCCGGCCTGCGCATCGACACCAGCCGACCGCATCCCGCCCGGATGTACGACTGGTTCCTCGGGGGCAAGGACAACTACCCGGTGGACGAGGCGATGGGCCGACAGATGCTGGCGGTCGAACCCGGTGTACCGGTCATGGCCAAGGTGAACCGGGCCTTCATGCACCGTGCCACGCGCTGGCTGACGAACCAGGGCATCCGGCAGTTCCTCGACATCGGTACCGGGATACCCACCGAGCCCAACCTCCACCAGGTCGCCCAGCAGGCGGCGCCCAGCACGCGCGTCGTCTACTGCGACAACGACCCGATCGTGCTGGCACACGCCGAGGCCCTGCTGAAGGGCGCCCCTGAGGGTGCGATCGACTACGTCCAGGCGGACGCACGCGACGTCGACTCCATCCTCGAACGCGCGGGCAGAACACTGGACTTCAGCAGGCCCGTCGCGCTGTCGATGATCGCTCTGCTGCACTTCGTGAGCGACGAGGACGGCGCCTACGAACTGGTGGAACGGCTGACCGGCGTGCTCGCACCCGGCAGCCACCTGGTGATCTCGCACCTCACCGCCGACTTCCATCCGGCGGCGGCCGGCAAGGTCGACGAACTGTACAAGGCCAACACGCTGACACTGGCGCCCAGGACCCGCGAGCGCTTCGCCCGCTTCTTCGACGGTCTCGACATCGTCGAGCCCGGCATCGTGGCGGCGGAGGCCTGGCACCCGGAGCTCGGGGAGCCGGTCCCCGGCCAGGACGACGTCATCAGCGCCGGCTACGTGGCGGTGGGCCGCACGTCGTAGCGAGCAGCCCTGCCCTGCCGCCCGCCACCGTACGGCCGGGACAGCGCGACCGGGACCTCGTGCCTCCGAGGGTCGGCGGTCCGACGGTTGCCGGCAAGGCGCTGTCGACCGTATCCGCGGGTGCGACCGCGAGGGTCTCGGTGGTGCCGTCGGTAAGGACGCCTCGAAGTGCCGCGCACCGGCAGACCGCGGGGGCCGTGTGCCGGTATGACGTCGGCTCAGGCCGTCTGCCTGTCGTCACCGTTCCACCGGACACAGGAGACGACCACGACGAGCGGCCAGAACGACTGGGCGAACGTGATGACACGCTCGGCCGCCCCGGCGGTGTCGAGCAGGAACAGGGCGAGCAGGAACCACCCCCCACCGAGCCACATGAACACGGTCGCCCCGGTGGACGGCCCCGGGCGCAGACCCCACGGCGCGGTCCCACCGGGCGGTGACGCCGGCGGCCGAAGCGGCACCACCGCTCCCTCCGCTTCGCTTCGCAGCCGGGCGGTGCGGCGGCGCACCGCCAGGACCGGCCAGACCGCGAGCAGCGAGAATCCCACCGCGACCACCGCGCCGTGGGCGAGGGAACCGCCGCTGCTCGGCGCCGGGAAGAACGCGAGCAGCATCGCGGAGAGGCCGCCGCCCGCCAGCGCGACCCGTCCGACGAGCGCGGCGGGACGCAGCCCGCAGGCGGTGACCACGTGACAGACACCCAGGGCGACGAGGGCCGATGTCATCACCCAGTAACCGCCGGCCCCGGCGGCGGCGAGGATGCTGATCGTCGTGGTGGCCGGGTCGTACCCGGGCCCGTGCAGCTCCGCCGAGACGGACCAGCCTCCGACGAGGAGGACGGGAGCGCACACCGAGGAGAAGAGGACCCACCAGGGGACAGATCGCATCGGGAAACGTTAGATCGCCGGGACCCGCAAGGCCGGGTGCACACGCTGGCGGGGTGCACACGCTGGCGGGAACATCGATCAGTCCGAGCGGATCTGCGCGGGAGGTCTCATGGCGCCCCCCGACCCCTCAGCCCCCGACACCTCCGGCGGCCCGATGATCCGCCGTGACCAGCGGCAACGCGTCATCGACTACATCAACATCGATATCGACGGACTGCCGGAGAACGATCCCGAATGCGCCATGGGAATATAGTCGACCGGTCAGCTGCTTCCCGGAATGCCGGTTGCAGCCGACCGGTTCGAACCGCCTCCTTGGAGACCCGTTACATGAGCACGTCCGGTCAGAAGATCGCCGGCATCACCGGTGCGTCGCAGTGCGTCGGGGCAGCTTCGTCGGCGCCATCGAGTACGTCGGCCGAGCCGTCCGCAGCAATGCCGTGGCCCTCGGCATAATCAAGACGCCGATGCATCGCGAAGAGCACCACGAGGCGTTCGCCGCACTTCACCCGGTCGGGCGGACAGGCGAGGTCGGCGATGTCGTCGACGCCGCCGTCTACCGAGAGAACCCCCCTTCATGACCGGCGAGATCCTGCACGTCGACGGGGGGCCGGAGCGCCGGTCGCTGATCGATCCCCCATAGCGGCGGGCTCCAGGCAAGCCCGCCCCAACCCCTACGGAAGCAGCCATGAGCAGAATCTTTCTCATCACCGGTGTCAGCACCGGCCTGGGGCGCGCCTTCGCCGCGGAGGCGCTGGCGGCCGGCCACCGGGTAGTTGGGACCGTGCGCCAGCCCGGCCAGATCCCCGAGTTCGAATCCCTGGCCCCGGACCGCGCCACCGGGATGCTACTGGACGTCACCGACGACCACGAGGTGGACGCCGTGGTCAGGCGGATCGAACAGGAGATCGGCCCGACCGACGTCCTGGTCAGCAACGCCGGTTACGGTGTCGAGGGAACCGTCGAGGAATCGTCGCTGAACGACCTCCGCAGCCAGTTCGACGTCAACGTCTTCGGGACAGTCGCGGTCGTCAAGGCCGTCCTCCCCTCCATGCGGCGCCGCCGGAGTGGCCACATCGTCACGCTCTCGTCCATGGCGGGCCTCACGGCGCTCCCCGGCGTCGCCTTCTACGGCGCCAGCAAGTTCGCCATCGAGGGCTTCTCCGCCTCCTTGGCACAGGAAGTCGCGCCGTTCGGCGTCCACGTCACCTCTCTCGCTCTCGGCTCGTTCCGCACGGACTGGGCCGGGCGCTCCATGGTCCGTGTTCCGCGCACCATCCCGGACTACGACACCGTCTTCGATCCCATCCGTGCCGCCCGAAACGCCAAGGACGGCAACCAGACAGGTGATCCGGACCGTGCGGCCAAGGCCCTTATGACGGTGCTGGAAGCAGAGGCCCCTCCCGTCCACCTGGTACTCGGTACCGACGCGGTCAACGTCATCGAGCAGGGTCAGCGACGCTTGCGGGCCGACATGGAGACGTGGGCCGAGCTGACAGCCTCAACCGACTTCCCGCCCGCCGGATAGTCGGCCTGACCGGGATGCACCTCACAGCCTGCCCAGGCTGTCGACGGCGTGTCCTTCAGCCGAGAGGCTCTCGGGCCCCGCGGGCGCCCGAGAGCCGTCTTTAAACGTACGGCGAAGCAGGGCAGGACATGAGGGTCTCGCTCGAAACGGCAGATGCTCGTGCCGGGCACCTCGCGTGCCTCCCCGCAGGACATGGACGCGCCGCTGAACCTGCCGCACAGGCACCTCGTCCGCACCCCTCGGGACAAGTCCGCCTCCTCGGGACGTATTCCGCCTTCGAGCGGGTAGGCGCGTGATGCCGGCCCACCCGAAGACGCGTGTCCGGCACCGGACCTGGATCCCACCAGAGGAGAACCCTGCTGTGCTGACACCCAGTCCTCAGGACCTGCGCGTGGCCCTCGCGCGTTACGCCGACGCCCGCATCGAGGACGCGCGTGGTTCCACGGACGCCACCGCACGTGCCGTGGAGGACGCGACGTACACGCTCTGCGTGATGACCGGGACCCGGGACGTCTCGCAGGCGCTCCACATCGCCGACACCATGCTCGGCATGCGGACCCCGGCTTCCCCCGCGGTCCGTCCGCCGGACGGTCTCCAGCAGGGCGAATCCCTCCAGGCTGCCTGAGATACCGTCAGCACGGTTACGGGAAAGCCGAGGTGGCCGGGGCCACGGTCGGCCCCGGCTTGCCCGCCGTCGGCCTAATCCCGGCCCGCGAAGACTCGGCACGGGGACTCTGAACGGGTGGACGACACCCTGCACGGGGGCGGCGAGGAGAAGAGCGCGGAACGTCTGACGACCCTGTCCGACGGCATCTTCGCGATCGCCATGACCCTGTTGGTCCTCGACGTCCGAGTCCCTCCGGGGCTGAGCGCCGACGGCTTCAGAGAAGCCTTCGTCGACGTGCTTCCGGACCTGGGGGCCTATGCCCTGAGCTTCTGGATCCTGGCCGGTTTCTGGCGTGACCACCGACGGATCGTGCGGCTGGTTCCGCCCATCGAGAAGGTGCCGCTCGGGTTCGCGCTCATCTGGCTCGGCGCCATCGCGCTCATCCCCTTCCCGACCTCACTGCTCTCCGAGTACGCCGATCAGCCCTTGGCCGTCGCGGTGTACGCGGGCACGGTGTGCGTCACCAACCTGCTGGAACTCACGGTGCTCAGGACAGGCCTGAAGAATCCCAGGTCCCGCGATCAAGCCACGCAGTACACGGCCCGGTCGGTGTCAGCGGACCTGATCTGCACAGCCGCGGTCTTCGCGGTCAGCGTGCCCCTGGCCTACGGCTTCTCGACCGACGTCGCCCTGTGGTCCTGGCTGGCCCTGCTGCCGGCCAAGATCATCCTGAGTCGCAGGATCCCCGGCCCGCGGGCCGGCTGACGCATTCCGGCACGGTCCCGGGCCCCGGGCCGGACCCGACGGAGGCCGGCGCCACTCGGCGCAGGCCTCCGTCACGCGACCCTCCGTGCGGCCGTCACGCCGGGGCGACGGCGAGGGATTCGTAGTACGCGCCCAGCTTCCGCAGGTAGAAGAGGTCACCCGTGTCCTGATCCCGCTCGAAGCGCGGGGCTTCCTTGATCTGGTCCTTGGTGCACCCGACCTTGATCACCCGTTCGGTGTCGTCGACGGCGGTCACCATGCCGGCCGGGACGACGACGCTCCTGCCGAACTTCCAGACCCCGGCATCGATCACCAGGTGGTCGTAGCCCGGGACGGGCGAGAGCCTGACGACGGTGCCGACGCTCCCGTCGGGCGCTTCCACACCGTATTCGACCACGTCGTCGCCCAGGGAACGGTTCAGCTCTGCCGGACATGCCCAGACGGTGTTCATTGTCGCCTCCTCCTGGCAGCCGACCGTTCCGGCCGCCGGACCTTCCATATGCCCCGCAGAGCGCGGCCGAAGCGCGGGGACGGAAGCGGTGTCGGCCGGTTGGTCGTGCGGCCGGGCCGCGGCGGGCGCGTCCGGCTGCCGAGGACCGCGGCTGACTAAGGAGCCATCTCGTACGCCCCCGCGAGCGCTTCGACGCGCTCCCAGACCCGCGCCGAGCGGGCGTCGTCGACGACGGGGCGCCGCACGGCGGCCATGGCCCAGTTCTGCTGTGCCTCGGTGGCCGAGTCCTTGCCGTGCAGTTCGACGGCGTTCGCGGAGAAGTCGCGTACGAGCACGGAGAACAGCTCGTCGAGCACGTCCTCGTCCAGGCCGGTCAGGCGGGCCTGTTCCAGGATGAGCTGCCCGTGCACCACGAGGGCGAAGAGCTGTCCTACCGAGAGCAGGAAGTCCAGGTCGCGGCTCTGTTCGTCGTCGGGTGCGGTGTGGGCGACGAAGTCGCACAGGGCGTCGGCCTGCTCCCTGAAGCGGGCGACGTTGGGCACCTCCGCACAGGCGTCGAAAGCGGGCCGCCAGTCGTGGAAGCGTACTGAACCCAGCCCGCGGGCGGGCCCCTGCCGGAAGAGGAACGCGTCGTCGGCGGCGTCCGTGCGCGTCGCGACGGGCTCGTAACCGGCCGGATCCAGAAGGTGGTTGCGCATGAACTTCAGGATGAGCGCGAGGTTGACGTGGACCGTGCCTTCGAGCTTGGGCAGGCCACGGATCTCCACGGCGGCCTGGGCGAAGTAGGTGTCCTTCTCGAACCCCTTGGCGGCGACGACGTCCCACATGAGGTCGATGACGCGCTCGCCCTCCGTGGTCACCTTCATCTTGGTCATCGGGTTGAACAGGAGGTACCTGCGGTCGTCGGGCCCGGCCGACCGGAAGTAGTCGACGGCACGGTCGCTGAACAGCTTCATGCCGACGAGCCGGACGTAGGCGTCGGCGAGCTCCCGCCGGACGTGGGGGAAGGCGGTGACCGGGCGCCCGTACAGGATGCGGGTGTGCGCGTGGGTGACGGCCTCGTACATCGCATGCTCGCAGATGCCGATCGAGGCCGTGCAGAGGTTGAACTTGCCCACGTTGACGGTGTTGAGGGCGGCGTCGAAGGCGGCCCGCCCCGTGTGCAGGACGTCGTCGGGCGCGACCGGGTAGCCGTCGAGACGGAACTCGCTGACGTACTTGGAGGAGTCGACGACGTTCTTCACCAGGTGGTAGGCGCCGTGGCGGCTGTCCGCCGCGAAGAAGACGTAGCCGTCCGGGCCCTCGACGTCGGTGCGGCGGCCGAAGACGGAGACGAGCCCGGCCGCGTTGCCGTTGCCTATGTAGTACTTGGATCCGGTCGCGAGGAACCCGCCGTCGCCGTCGGGCTCCAGCAGCATGTCCGTGGAGTAGATGTCGGCGCCGTGCGCCTTCTCGGACAGGCCGAAGGCGAACACCTCTCCCTGTGCGAGGAGTTCAGCGGCCCGACTGCGGGCGGCGGCGTTGCCGCTCTGCCACACCGGTCCGAGGCCGAGGATCGTCACCTGCCAGGCGTACCAGTAGTCGAGTCCGTAGAACCCGAAGATCTCGTTGAGCGCGGCGATCCGGGCGGTGTCCCAGCGCTGGCCGTCCCGGCTCGCGGCGGACGCGGGGGTGAGGAAGGTGGCGAACAGTCCCTCCTTCGAAGCGAACGCGAGGAAGTCTCCCAGCCAGGCGCGGGAGCGGTAGTCCTCGATGAGCCGGCGCTTGCCCCGGTCCTCGAACCAGTCGATGGTGGCGCGCAGCAGCCTGCGGGTCTCGGGGTCGAAGTGCGCCGGGTCGTAGGCATGCGGGTTGAACAGCAGCGGGTCGGCCATGGTGATACGCCTTCCGGATGGTCGGGGACGGAGTGGGCGGGGCGGTTCAGGTACGCGGCCGGGTGCTGTCGAGCCGCCGGAGGGTGGCGAGCACGTCGTCGAGCCAGGCCACGGTCATGCGCTCGTACGCGATGCCTCCGCGCAGCACCACGTGCTGCAGCTCCGCGCCGGCGTCGAGGGGTTCGGGGGCGTCGGGGCCGGTGAAGTCGCGCAGTTCCCCGGCGAGGTAGTGGGCGAGGCGGTCGCTGTGCACCGAGTGGTGGCGCTCGACCTCGCGGAGCAGGGTGGCCGGGTCGTCGAAGGCCGCCCCACGGATCTTCACGGCGAGGTCGTGACGGAGACTCTCGGGTTCGATCGGCTCGTGCAGCCACGCGGAGAGCACCGTGCGGCCCGGGCCCGCGACGGAGTACTCGCGTTTGTCGGGGCGGCGCTCCTGCGGGACGTCACGGACGTCGAGCAGGCCTTCGCCCTCCATGCGCTTGAGGACGCGATAGATCTGCTGGTGCGTGGCGGTCCAGAAATAGCCGATGGACCGCTCGAACCTACGGGCCAGCTCGTAGCCGGAACCCGGCTGCTCCAGCAGGGAGACGAGGATCGCGTGTTCGAGCGCCATGCCTCGATCGTTCTATGCAACTCGTTGCATAGCAAGCACCGAGGCCCCGGTGAGACACGCCTCACTCGGCGGGCTCACGGGCCGGACCCGGGTGCCGAAGCGCTGTCACGCCCGAGGCCTCGTCGTGCCCCGAGCCCAGCCACGCCCCCGGCCCCGGCGCGTCCGAGGCCCGCGCTCAGATGACGTCGCCGGCGATTCCGGTCAGGCAGACCGATTCCTGCCACAGCGCCAGAGCCATGTTCATGTCCTGGGCGCGTGCTGACATGCGCGCGAGTGCGGGCCCGCCCCTGGTCTCTCCGAGCAGCCGGGGACCGTAGTAGCTGCCGCCGAGCGCCCCCGGCAGCGTCGCCGCGTACAGGGTGGGCAGTGCTCCGGCGGAAGCCGGCTGTGTGAAGACGCGTGTGGCCCGCTCGATCTTCGCCGCCCAGGTCCGTCCGGCCAGTCGTGGCCCCGCTTGTCCCAGTTCCGTCGCGGACAGACCGGGGTGGGCGGCCAGCGCGATCACCTGCTTGTCCGCCGCGTCCGCCCGGCGCTGGAGCTCCGCCGTGAAGAGCAGGTTGGCCAGCTTGGACTGCGCGTAGGCGCGCCACTTGTCGTATCCGCGTTCGGCGTTGAGGTTGTCGAAGTCGATGCGGCCGATGCGGTGAGCCAGCGACGAGAGGGTCACGACCCGGGAGGGACGGCCGGCTCCCAGAAGTGGCATCAGGTGCAGCGTGAGCGCGAAATGGCCGAGATGATTGGTGCCGAACTGCATTTCGAATCCGTCTGCCGTGCGCATCAGGGGCAGCGCCATCACGCCGGCGTTGTTCACCAGGAGATCGAGCCTGCCGTCGGTCTCCTTGGCGATGTGGTCGGCGGCCTCGGCGACGGCTGACAGGTCCGCCAGGTCGAGCCCGACCAGCCGGGTGTCCGATCGGGGCGCGGCCCGTCGTACGGCCTCCAGTGCACGTCGGCCACGTTCGGGATCACGGCAGGCGAGCACCGTCCTTGCGCCGGACCGTGCCAGGGCGAGCGCGGTCACCGCTCCGATTCCGCTGTTGGCGCCGGTGACCACCGCCGTGGTGCCGGCGAGGTCGGGCATGTCGTCGAGGGTCCATGAGTGCATGGGCTACGCCTCCCCCGCGACCGCCGACGCACACCCGGCGAGCGTCTGGTTGGCCGCCCCCTGTCGGGCACGGGAACCGGCAGCGTCCGGGCCGGGCTCCGGAGGGCTGCAGTGCCTGCGCATGATCCGAGTGTGAGCCGGACGGGCGCCCCCCGCGCACGTCAGGAGGGCCGCGCGGTTCTGCGGGCGACGGCGCTGCCTCAGGCCTTCCTGACGAGCAGACCGGCGGCGAGGAGCCCCGCGTGACCCATGTCGGCGTCGGTGTACTCACCTCCCAGGAGGTGGGAGACGTACGCGTCCTGGTCCAGGGTGAAGGGCTCGACGAACTCCTCGGCGTCGGGTGTGGGTTCGGCGACCTTGCGGCAGTCGCGCGCCAGCACCCCGTAACGCACGTGGGTCGCGTAGGACGCCAGGTACGTCCTCATGAAGACCTCCAGCGTCCCCGCACGAAATCCGCTCTCCTCCAGCAGCTCGCGCGCCGCCGCGTCCAGCACGTCCTCACCGGGCTCGACCATGCCGCCCGGGAGCTCCGCCAGCACCTTGCCGGGCCCTGGCCGGAACTGGCGTACGAGAACGCCTCTGCCGTCCTCCGTGAACGCGACGAGGGCGACCGTCGGTGAGCCGTGGAGGACGTCCCACCGGGAATCCTTGCCGTCGGGCTGGACGTAGGTTCGACAGCTCACCCTCAGATAACCGGCCGGCTCCGGGCGCTCGCTCTTCAGCGCCCATGTCAATGCGTCAGGACTCTCCGTCACGACCGGGATCATGTCCATCCCGCAGCGGGACAAACAGGTCGGATCCCACGGCCGCCCGGCGCGGCCCTCACCCTGGAGAGGCGGCGGGGGCGGGCCGGCCGTGCGGAGGTTCTCGTCCGGCGTGGGCGCGGTGCAGAGCGAGGAGGGCCTGGTCGTCCTTGGGCCGGCCGCCGATGTGGTTCCTCACGTCCTGGATCAGCGCGTCCAGGATCTGTCCGGGGGCGAGGTGGACCCCGGAGCGAGTCCGGCGGCTGAGGGCGAGGGGCAGACGGGCCACGGGGTCGTAGAAGCTTCCGGCGGCGTCCCGCGACTCGGTGATGCCGTCGGTGTAGCAGAGCAGGGTGGAACCGGCCGGGAAGGAGTGGCTGTCCACCGGGGCGGACCAGACGCCCAGGTCACTCATACCGAGCGGTGGCGCCTCCTCGGAGGCGTCCAGAAGCGTGGCCCGGCCCTTGGAGTCCAGCAGCACGGGGGGTGGATGGCCGCGGTTGACCAGGCGCACGGTCTCCAGGTCCGTGGAGAACTCCACGATCAGCGCCGTCGTGAACCCCTCCTCCTGCTGCTGGCCGCCTCGGCGGCCGCCTTCCCGCAGGAGGGCCCGTTCCAGCCTGGTCACCAGCTGCGGGAGATCCTCGGCCTCGTCCGCCGCGTACCGGAAGGCGCCGAGGTCCGCGCTGACGGCGCTGACCGCCCCGAGCCCCTTGCCCCGTACGTCGCCGACCATGACGCGGATCCCGTGCGGGGTGCTCTGCACCACGTACAGGTCTCCTCCGATCAGGGCCTCGCTCTCGGCCGGCACGTACCGTGCGTCGATGTGCAGGTCACCCAGGCGTGAGGGCGGCCTGGGCAGCACGGCGTGCTGGGCAACGGCTGCGACGTGCTGAGCCCGCCTCGCGCGGGCGTCCTGGGTGCGCAGCGTGCGGTGGATCAGCACGGCGAGAGCGGTGACCGCCACAAGGGTGATCTGGTTGGCCAGACCCGCCCGCCAGCCGAACGTGCCGTCGACGCGCGCGAGGAACGCGTGGACGATCATCGACGTGATTCCGACCCCGATGATCCCGCGGACCCCGAGGAGGGGCGCCGCGGCGACCGGTGCCGCCATCAGGAGCGGCGCGGACGTGACGTCGTGCGGGGTGACCAGGTCGATCACCACGGCCAGAACGATAAGGCCTACGGGGATCCACTGGGTTCTCAAGCGCTGCGACACTCCCCCACGTTGCCCGCCGGCGCGGCCCTCCGCATCCGGGCGAACCGCGGTCGTACGCACATGGCGGGGCGTCCGGCGGGCACGAGCCACCCGTGGTGGCGGTCCGGCAGGTGTTCTTCCGCACGGAGTGATCTCGACCGGCAGGCAACCCGCCGCGGCAAGAACACGTGTATAAGACATGTACGTACACGCTCGAACGGAGTAGCCGGTGCCTCGTCAAAGGGAACTCATGCGCCTTCAGAAGACGTCCGTCATCGTCGCCGCGGCTGCTGCGGCCCTTTCGCTCGCCGCCTGCAGCGGTGGTGGAGCCGACAGCGGCTCGCCCGCGGGTGCGTCGGCGAGGGTGTCGTCCGGCGCCGGTGTCCCGGCGAGTCCGAGCGCCTCCGCGAGCCCGGGTGGTAGCGCGAGCCCGAACGGTTCCGGAGATCCGGGGGGCGCCACAGCCTCCGGGAACCAGGAGCCCGAAGCGGGAGACGCTCAGGTGTCCGCCTCCGCCACCGGCACCTCGGCGGCCGAGGGCAGCTTCTGCCGGACGTCCCAGCTGATGTTCAGCAGCTCCGGCGGCATGGCCGAGGGCGAGGTGCTCATCAACCTGAAGAACGCCGGCACCTCCTCCTGCACGATGCACGGGTTCCCCGGGCTGGATCTGAGGAGCAAGGACGGCATCGTGAGCGCCGAGCGCGGGGACCGGCCGGTTCCCGTGGTCACGCTGGCACCCGGGGAGGGCACCAACTTCCCCGTGCACTTCCCGCCGGACAACAGTGGCGGCTCCGGAGTGACGTTCACCTCGGCCGACGTGACACCGCCGAACGAGACGCACTCGCACCGCATGTCCCTCTCCGTCCGCATCCCCGCGGGCCAGGACTCCGCGCCGCGCATCACGGTGGAGCCCGTCGGCTCGGGCAAGTAGGCCCACCCGCGTCCCGGCACCGGCGTGCAGCGCGCAGAAGTGCGCGGTCCGTTCAGGAGCGGCTCAGGCTCAGCAGCAATCGGGTCGTCGGGTCGTCCCGCCCCGTACGCAGCCTCGGGACCGCCTCCACCACGGCAAGGGCTCGGCACCAGGCCAGGACGCGGTCAGGCGACTGGCCGGGCACCAGCTTCGCGAGCCTGTCGATCCCGGCCGTGAGTCCGGCCATCTCCCCGGCTCCCGCGAGTACCCAGTCCACGGCGTCGAAGTCGGGATCGCCGAGGGCCGGCCGTGGGTCGATCGCGACGAGGCGTCCCCCGGGGCCCGTCAGCACGTTGCCCGGGTGGAAGTCGCCGTGCACGAGTCCCGCAGTGCCGCCGGCCGCGAGCTCCAGAGCGGCTTCACGGGAGCGTTCGATCACGGACCGGTCGAGCGCGCGGTACGCGTCGGCCGAGCCTGCGTGGACCATCCTGCGACGGGTCAGTTCGAAGAGGAACTCCACGCGGCGGGCGAGGGGGCCCAGCACCGAGCCCTGCCGCGGGGCGGGAGCGGGCATCCGCAGCTCCCGCAGCAGGGCAGCCACCTGCGGCAGGCTCCGGCCCGGCCGCCGCACCGGTGCCCCGGGCAGCACCTCGTCCAGGAGCAGTGCGCCGCTGTCGAGGTCCTCCGCCAGGAGGGTGACGACGGACCTCGTACCGGCCCAGGCTTCGAGCGCCTCGGCCTCCTCGGCGGCGATGACCGGATCCGGGGTCAGCTTCAGCCGGACGACGCTTCCGTCCTGGTGCCGTGTGCAGCGGAATACCCGGGACGTCCCGCCGCCTCCCGCCTCACGGACCTGAAGCCCCCAGCGCTCGGACAGCCGGTCCACCAGCGTCGGCAGCCGATCGCACCAGCCGAGCACGTCCGGTCCGAAGCGCACGACGAGCCGCTCACGGACCTCGGGCACCACCTCGGTCGTGTCCACCGCACCCCGTTCGCCGCCCCTTCGCCACCGGTGACCGACCGTATCAGCCCTGGCCACGCGCCCACTTGAAAGCGGAGGCGACCGGGCGGCGGCCCTCCGTCGTCCGCCGCGCTGACGAGACCGGACGCCTCCCTTGGCACTCAGGTACCACGCGCAGGACCCGTACGAAGAGGGATTCGGCTACCCCGCGCCGCTTCGTAGCGTCGTGATCGTCCCGACGGCCGACCACCGCCGGGACGACGACTCCGAGGACGGGCGAGTGGAACAGGTGACACCGGTGACTCAGCGGCAGCGACCGACGGACAAGGCATTCGCCCCCGAATACCAGGGGGCGCTGGGCTCGTTGTCGGTGAACTCCTCGCTGACCGACGTACTGGCGAAGGGCATCGGGGAATGCGGGCGGCCGAGGACGCGGGGCTGCCGGGGGAAGTGGCACGCTGCGGGCTCGCCGTGGCGGAGGCGTACCGGCGGCTGGGGCGCGTGACGGACGCGGACCGGGCGTGGAAGGCGAGCTATCGCGCGGCGCGCTCGGCCGGGGACACCGGGGCGATGGCGTGGGCGCTGTGGAGCGGGGGCACACTCGCACGCCAGAGGGGATCGCTGGCACTGGCCTACCGGCTGCTCGGGCTCGCGGCCGAGCTCGGCGAACTCGGGGGTGACGTGGTGGTGCGCGGCTATTCGCTGGCCGGTCTCGCCGAGACCGGACGCATCCAGGGCGACTACCAGGCTGTCGGCGAACTGCACGAACAGCTGCTCGCCGAGGCACGGAAGCGCGGAGAGGCCAGGCACACGGTGTGGGCGCTGGAGGGCATAGCCCAGATGCACCGGAACACCGGCTCGTACGACCGGGCGCTGGCGCTCTTCGAGGAGGCGGCCGACACGGCGGGCCGGGCCGACGACCGCCGGGGGCGGGCATGGGCGCTGCGGGGAATCTCCGACGTGGTGTCCGTACGCGACGGGAATGTGGAGCGCGCCCTGACGCTGCTCGCCGAGGCGGAGTCGGTGTGCCGTGAGATGAACCTGTCCAGTGCGCTGGCGTACAACCACAAGATGCGCGGCAACGTGCGCTACCGGGCCGGGCGGTACGCGCAGGCCCGCGACGACTATACGCTGGCTCTCGCGGAGTTCCGGGAGATGGACGAACCGCGCGGCACCACGCTCTCCCGGCTCGGTCTCGCCAAGTCTCTGGCCCGGCTCGGGCGGAATCCGGCCGAGACGGCTGTCGAACTGGCCGAGCTGCGCGGGATCCTGGACCGGATCGGCCTGCGGCACGCACGGGACATGGTGGACAGGGCCACGGCGGAACTGGGGGTGGGGCCCCTCCCGGGCGAGGACAGGCGCGCCGAGGAGGCGGCGGCGCGATGAGCTCCCCGATGACCGCGCGGGCCGGTGCCGGTGCCAAGTCCAGCAGGCCGGCCACCGTCCCTTCGGACACGCAACCGGGGGCCACGCAGTCGGCAACCGCCGCTGACGCCCGGCGCACGCTGGCCCGTTGCCGCCGGCTGGTACGGCCATCACTGTCCGCCGCGACTGAACGGCTCCACCCGTGGACCGGCGAGATGGCGGCCTTCTCGCTCGGTTGGTGCGAGGTCGGCGGCGCGTCGAGGGATCCGTCCTTCGAGGGCAAGGGCGTCCGTCAGGCTCTCGCCGTGCTGTGCGCCGAGGCCGTCGGAGCTCCCGGGAAGAGTGCCGTCGTCGGCGCGGTCGCGGTCGAACTGGTCCATGCCTTCTCGCTGATGCACGACGACATCATGGACGGGGACGCCACGCGGCGGCGCCGGGAGACCGTGTGAGGCGTACGGCACCGGGCCCGCCGTGCTCGCGGGCGACGCGCTCCTCGCCCTCGCCGTGCAGACCCTCGCCGTGCAGACCCTCGCCAAGGTACCGGCGCCGCACACGGGCGCGGCCGTCGCACGCCTGTGGGGGACACTCGGCGAACTCGTACGCGGCCAGGCGGAGGACCTGCTCTTCGAGACGCGCCCCTGGACGGGTCCCAAGGCGGTCCGGCTCGAGGAGTACCGGGCCATGGCGGAGCTCAAGACGGGCACCCTGCTGGGCTGCGCGGCCGCTCTCGGCGCACTGCTGGGCGGGGCTCCCGCGCGGACCGTCACCACGCTCGACCTGGCGGGGCGTCATCTCGGTGTGGCCTTCCAGGCCGTCGGCGATCTGCTCGGCATCTGGGGCGACCCCGAGGTGACGGGAAAGCCTGTGCACAGCGACCTGCGACAGCACAAGAAGACCTACCCGGTGCTCGCCGCGCTCGCCACGGGCACGGCCCACGCCGCAGACCTCCTCACACTCCTGAACTCCTCGCGCCCCCTCGACGGAGACCGGGCGAAGGCCGCCGCGGTACTCGTCGAGGCGTGCGGCGGCCGCACCGCCACCGTGGCGGAGGCCCGCCGCCACCTCGACGCCGCCCGGGCGTGCCTGCGGAGCGTGCCTCTCGCCTCGGAAGCCGCGCGCGAGATCGGGACCCTGCTCGGATTCCTGCTCCACCGCACGGTGTGAACGGGGATCGCGCGGCAGTCCGTGCTCATTTCTGGACTGCGGGGCGCGTCTGCCTGCCCCAGGCGAGTCAGCCCCACTACGCCGCGTCCAACCCTGACCATTCAGGCCGCCGCACTGTCCGGCCTGGCCACGAGCTGCACGTACGGCGTGACGCTCTGGCTGATCATGGCCGGCCACATGGGTCTGGCCGTCGCCGGAACCGCCGTGATCGCCGTGCGGTCGGGGTCGGCGAGCCTGGGCGCCCTCGTCATGAACATCAACCAGTTGCACGAGGAGAGCCTCTACGTGCAGGACCACGACCGCTTCCTGGCCGGGGCCGCACGACGCTCGATCCCGAACGACGGGGAGGATCCGCCGGAACGGGTGGGGCAGGTCGTGCTGGACAAGGTCAGTTACCGCCATCCGGAGCGTGGCGACCCGGCCCTGGACGGCGTCTCGGTGACCCTTCCTATGGGATCGGTGACTGCCGTCGTGGGTGAGAACGGCTCGGGCAAGAGCACGCTGATGAAGGTGCTCGCCGGACTGCTGCTCCCGCAGAGCGGCACGGTGCACTGGGGTCCGGCGGAGCTGTCCGTCCTGGATCGTTCACAGGTGTTCGACCGGGTGGCGCTGCTCACCCAGGATTTCCAGCGCTGGCCGGTCACGCGCCGGGCTCAACATCCGCATCGGGCGCCCCGGCCGGCCCGCCGGAAACCAGGACCTGCTGCCCTCGGTCGACTACGCGGGAGCCGCCCCGCTCCTCGCGAAACTCCCCCGCGGCCTGGACAGTCTGCTGGCCCGTGTGTTCCGTGGGGCCTCCGAACTCTCCGGTGGCGAATGGCAGAAGACGGTCTGGCCCGGACCCACTGGCGCACCGCGAGCGGCCGGGCAGACAGTGTCCTCATCGTCGACGAGCCCACATCGGCCCTCGACCCCGAAGCCGAGATCGCCGCCTTCGACGCGGTCCGCCGACTGGCCGGGCCTGACCGGGCGGTGGTCCTCGTGACCCATCGCGTGTCCGGTGTCCGTGAGGCGGACATGATCTACGTACTCGACCGAGGCCGCCTCGTCGAGCACGGCAGCCATCACGAACTCATGGCCGCCCGGGGGCGCTACGCCGCGATGTTCACCACGCAGGCGGCGCAGTACGCCCCGGAGCCCCGTGGGGCCGTGCCACGTCCGGGCGGCCCTGCCGGACACCCCACGGAGCGGTGACCGGTCGCGTTCGCGTGGGGCGGCGCGCCGAGCGGTGCGGGGGCCGCTGCGGCGAGGCGCCGCTCGTAGGGTGACCTGCGTGAACGTGCGCGAGGACGGAAAGAGGACGCTCGGTCGCCGGCGGCCGGGCTACGCGGCGGCGGCTGTCGTGTTCGCCATCGGGATGGCCGGGACCACCCTGCCCACACCGCTGTACGGCCTCTACCAGGAGCAGATCGGGTTCTCCGAACTGATGGTGACGATCGTCTTCGCCGTCTACGCGCTGGCGGTCATCACGGTGCTCCTGGTGGCGGGGAACTACTCGGACGCGGTCGGCCGCAGACCGGTGCTGCTGTGCGCCATGGCCCTGTCGGCCGCGAGCGCCGGGTGCTTCCTGCTGGAGAAGGGCCTGCCGCTGCTCTTCGCCGGGCGGGTGCTGTCCGGGTGCGCGGCAGGTCTGCTCAGCGGTGCGGCGACCGCGGCCGTCATCGAGCTGGCCGGCCCCGGGCAGAAGGCACGGGCGGGGTTCGCGGCGACGGCGGCCAACATGGGCGGCCTCGGCTGCGGCCCGCTGCTCTCCGGCCTGCTCGCGCAGTACACCCCCTGGCCGCTGTCCCTGCCGTTCTGGGTCCACCTGGGACTCGTGGCCGTCGCATGCGTGATCACCTGGCTCCTCCCCGAGACGGTGGCGGCGCCGAAACGGTGGCCTCGGCTGACGCCTCAGGGCGTCGCGGTGCCTCCGGAGGTGAAGCGGGTGTTCGCGTCCGCCTCGGTGGCGGCGTTCGCGGGCTTCGCGCTGCTCGGGCTGTTCACGGCGGTCGCGCCGAGCTTCGCCGCGCAGACGCTGGACGTGCACAACCTCGCCGTGTCCGGCGCTGTGGTCTTCTCGGTGTTCCTCGCGTCGACCTTCGGGCAGTTGCTGACGCAGTGGATCAGCGCCCGCCGCGCGCTGCCCACCGGCTGCGGCATCCTCGTCGTCGGCCTGCTCCTCGTGGCGTCGTCGCTCGTCGCCGAGTCGCTGCTCCTGCTTGTCCTGGGCGCCCTGTGCGGCGGTACGGGCCAGGGGCTGGCCTTCCGTGCGGCACTCACCCTGGTCAGCGGAGCGGCGCCGCCGGAGCACCGGGGCGGCACGATCTCGGCCTTCTTCGTCGTCGCGTACGCCGGTATCTCCGTCCCCGTGGTGGGCGTCGGCGCGCTCGCCACCTGGCTCGGGCTGCGTGAGGCCGGGCTGGTCTTCACGGGCTGCGTCGTCCTGCTGGCGGCCGGAGCAGGAGCGTACGCCGCGCGCAGGCCGGCCACCTGATGCGGTGGCCTGCGCAGTACAGGGCCGTTTCGCCGCTCGGATCACATCACAGCAGGTCGGCGGCTGTCGATGGAGAGGTCACCGCACGCGCAAGAGCGACTGAAGGCGACCTTCGCGCCGAGTGGATCAGCCGTAGCACCGCGTGACGTGCGCCACTCGTGTGCGGGCACATCGAGTGTTTGCCGACGCCTTGATGGGTAAGGGGCTCCTTGATCACCGGAAGTGACAATCCGGCGGAAAGTTCATAAGAGCACACGAAGAGGAGGAGGGTTCGATGTCCTCGAAGCGACGTCGCAAGAAGAAGGCCCGCCGCAAGAACGGCGCGAACCACGGAAGCCGTCCGCAGACCTGAGGACGCTCCGGCACATCGGGGGGTGGCGTAGCCGCCCCCCGAACGCGTTGCCGGCGCGATCACCTCCGCCTGAACACCCGGGAGCGCGCGGGCCGAAGCCCGCCGGATCGCGCTCCGGATCGGCCGGCGGCAGTCGGCGCCTGAGCGATCAGGTGCTCACCGTCCCCGCCCGCCCGATCCCGGCAGGCCGTGCTCCTCAAACCCAGGGCGGCGACCGGTCCATCGCCTGGACCCCGGACGTGCCGCCCCAGCCGTACTGGCCCACCGTCGGCGCCGACGACGTCCTTCCGGTTCCGCCTGCGCGAATCCGCTGGGCCGGAGGGCACCTGGGCGGGCGGCGCACGGTCCGGGTCCACGCGGTGGGCGGCGGGGGCCAGGTCGTCGGCGCGCCCTGAAGGGCGTCCGGTGACCACCCGGCTGCCGGACGGCGCGGGCGCGATCTTCACCGAAGCCCCTCCGCGCCCCCTCGGCGTGGCGAGGCGTACCTCCAGGCGGCGCCCGGCCGAGGTGGGCCCGGACGGTCCGGATGGCTCGCGGGGTGCCGTTCCACGCACCATTGTCCGGGCCGGACCGTTTGCCATTTTGGATGATGTACATCATCCTCACTGTGGATGACGAAAATACTCCACAGGCCACGGGCGTCCCTCACCACCGCTCCCGTCACCTCCCCCACGGACTGAAGCGCCGGGAGGTTGGCACGAGCCATCGTGTCCGTCCCCGGGCCGGCCCCGCACGCCGGCCGGAGCCCCACGGGCGCACTGCCCGCCCCCGCGCGGGGGCGGGCCGAGGCACGCGCCCGCCACTCCAGCCGATCCCCGCAGAGAGGAAATCGTGACCACAGCAGCAGCCGCCATGCCGAACGCCAGGCGCGGAACCATTCCCGTCTTCGCCGCCGCCACCGCCGTGACCGTGTCGAACATCTACTTCACACAGCCCCTGCTGGAGCAGATCGCCCGCAGCTTCCACATCTCCGCCGCGGCCGCCGGTCTCGTGGCGACCGCCGGCCAGATCGGCTACGCCCTGGGCATCGTGGCGATCGTCCCCTTGGCCGACGGAGCCAAGCTGCGGCGGCTGTCCGCCGTACTGCTCACGGTGACCACCCTGGCACTCGTCGCCGGAGCGTTCGCACCCTCGATCACACTGCTGAGCCTTGCGGCCCTGATCCTGTCCGCCACGACCGTGATCCCCCAAGTGATCATGCCCACCGCCGTGGCCATGGCCGCGAAGGGGCAGGCAGGCCGTGTCCTCGGAGCGATCGGTACCGCACTGACGCTGGGTGCGCTGGTCTCCCGCAGCGTCTCCGGCGTCCTCGCCGAGATCACGGGAACATGGCGCGCCGGGTTCCTCTTCTCAGCACTCGCCACAGCGGCGATGCTCCTGATCCTCCCCCGGTACATGCCGGCAAAGGCCGGACAGGGGACCGGTGAGACCCTGGGCTACCGCAGGCTCCTCAGGTCTCTGCCGGCCCTCTTCCCGCGCTACCCCGCACTGCGCATCTCGGCAGCGCTGGGCGGACTCGTCTTCGCCGCCTTCTCGGGCTTCTGGGCCGTGCTGGCCTTCCACCTCACCGAGCAGCCGATAGGACTCGGGGCCGCCGCGGTCGGGCTCTTCGGAATCGCCGCCGTCCCCGGCGCGCTGGGTGCCCGGTACTCCGGCCGGATGGCCGACCGGTGGGGGCCGACGGTCGTCAACGCCGCCTCGCTCACCGCAGTGGCACTGGCCCTCGCCCTGTTCCTGATCGCCGGCGACTCCTTGGTCGCCCTGTTCATCGGCGTCAACCTGCTGGGCTTCGGTACGACGAGTGGCCAGATCGCCAACCAGGTCCGCGTCTTCACCGCCGGGCCCGAGGTACGCGCCCGGATCAACACCCTGTACATGTTCTCGGTGTTCGCCGGGGGCGCCACAGGGACAGCGGTCGCGGGGGCGCTCTTCGCCGCGTACGGCTGGTCAGGGGCGATCGGGGGCGGGTTCGGCTTCCTCGGCCTCGCGATGGTCGTGCTCGCGCTGCACGCGGCCAGGACCCGGCGCGAGCCGGCCGGATCCGCACTCGCAGATGACTCCGTATCCCTCCCCGGGGCCGGGGTTCCCAGTGACTCCGTGTCCCTCTCGGGCACCCGTTCTCCGGGTGACCGCGTCCGGGCCGGCGTCGGTTCGGAAGGCTCTTCCGGCCGGTAGGCACGGTCGTGGGCGAAGCCGCAGCCGCCCCGGTTCCGGCGCCGCCCCGTCGCCCGGGCGTCACGACCGTCGGCGGGGGCGGTGCACCGGCGATCGACGCACCGTCCTCCACCTGTGCCGTCTGGAGGAGCCACAGCCAGGGGCGGGCCCCCGACCGGCCTCCCCGGAGCGGGTCCGCGCACAGCCGCGGAGCTCAGTGGGCGCGTACGACCGCGCGGACACTCTCGATGCTGCCGCAGCCGGCCTTCAGGTGCTTCTCCCTGTCGCGGAGGAAGACGGCGCCGAGTTCGGCGCGGCGCTCGTCCGGCACGTTCTCCCGGGCACCGTTGAGGATCGTGCGTTCCTCCTCGTCGAGGTGGTGCGTGATCGCTTTCGCCAGTTCCTCCAGCTTCTCGTCCCACTCGTCGGAGCCGACGTCCCGGACCTCCATCAGGGCGAGAAGCGCCTCGTTTCCCTCGTGGTGTTCCTCCTCCCCGTGCTCGATCTCCTCGTTGTCCACGTCGCGGAACCGTTTGAGCGCGGGGTACACCTCGGCCTCCTCCGCCTCGCCATGGGCGATCAGGAGCGCGGCGAAGTCGTTCAGAGCCGCCCGCCGGTCCTCCTCGACACTCCTCATCCGCCGCAGCAGCTCCTCCATGCTGCGATGGTCCGCAAGAATCTCGGCTACCACGTCATGCGCTTCGGACACCACAAGCTCCTTCTTCTGGACTCTGCTTCGCTGCTACCCCCGGGGAGGGCGGGCAAGCAGAGCCGTGGTCCGCGTGCGCGGAGCCGGACGGGATGTGGTCCTGTGCCGCTTCGGCCTGCACAATGCAGCGTGTGACTGATCAGGACCCGTATCTGTGGCTGGAAGACATCGAGGGGGAGCCCGCTCTCTCGTGGGTGGCCCGGCGGAACGCCGAAACCGAAGCTGCGCTGGCCGTCGGCGACGGCTTCGCCGGACTGAGAACGCGCCTGCGGGAGGTGCTGGACGCGTCGGACCGCATCCCCTACACCACTCGGCGGGGCGCGCACCTCTACAACTTCTGGCGGGACGCCACGCGGGTGCGCGGCGTGTGGCGGCGTACGACGCTCGAGCAGTACCGCAAGGACTCACCCGAGTGGGAGGTACTCCTCGACCTCGACGCGCTCGCGTCGGCCGAGGGCGAGAAGTGGGTGTGGGTGGGTGCGCGCGTGCGCGATCCCGGCCACGACCGCGCGCTCCTGAGCCTGTCGCGTGACGGCGGTGACGCGGTCGTGGTGCGCGAGTTCGACCTCGGCAGTCTGGAGTTCGTCGAGGACGGCTTCCGGGTGGAGGAGGCGAAGACGCGGATCGGCTGGATCGACGCCGACACCGTCTTCGTCGGCACGGACACCGGGCCGGGTTCACTGACCGACTCGGGCTACCCGCGCACGGTGCGCAGGTGGCGGCGCGGAACACCGCTAGCCGAGGCCCCCGTGGTCTTCGAGGGGGACGCGGGTGACGTCTCGGCCGGCGGCTGGCACGACAGCACTCCCGGTTTCGAGCGGGACTTCGTCGTCCGGACGCTGGACTTCTACCGCAGCGAACTCCACCTGCTCGGCCCCGACGGCACGCTCGACCGGATCGACGTTCCCGACGACGCCGTCGCCTACGCCCATCGCGGGTATCTCGTCGTCACGCTGAAGTCCGCCTGGCTCGGCCGGCCGGCCGGCTCCCTGCTCGCGTTCGGCTTCGACGCGTTCCGGGCGGGCGACCGTACCCCACAGGTGCTGTTCACCCCGGACGAGCGCACGGCTCTGTCCGGCCACTCATGGACCCGTCACCATCTGATCCTGACGACGATGCGCGACGTGAGCACCCACATCGAGGTGCTCACCCCGGCCTCCGACGGCGCGTGGGCCCGCAGTCCGCTGGCCGAGGTGCCGGCTCTGTCCGACGCGACCGTCGTGGACACGGACCCCGACGTGTCGGACGAGTTCTTCCTCGACGTGTCCGGGTTCCTGCAGCCCTCCACGCTCTACCACGGTGAGACCGGGGGCGGGATGGAGATCCTCAAGCAGGCCCCGGCACGCTTCGACACGACAGGTCTGCGGGTGGCCCAGCACTTCGCGGCCTCCCAGGACGGCACGCGGGTGCCGTACTTCGTGATCGGCCCCGCCGGCTCCCGCCCAGGCCCTACCCTGCTCTACGGCTACGGCGGGTTCGAGGTATCACTCACGCCCTACTACGGCGCGGTGACGGGCCGGGGGTGGCTGGAGCGCGGCGGTACGTACGTGATCGCGAACATCCGGGGCGGCGGTGAGTACGGCCCGAAGTGGCACCAGGCCGCGCTCGGCGCGGACCGGCACCGGGCCTTCGAGGACTTCGCGGCGGTCGCCGCCGACCTCGTAGCCCGTGGCATCACCACCCCCGCCATGCTCGGGGCCGAGGGCGGCAGCAACGGCGGACTGCTCATGGGCGCGATGATCACCCGCTACCCGGAGCTGTTCGGGGCTGTGGTCGCGGACGTTCCGCTGATGGACATGCTGCGCTTCCACAAGCTCCTGGCCGGCGCGTCCTGGATCGCGGAGTACGGCGATCCGGACGACGAGAGCGACCGGGTCCACCTGCGGGAGCTCTCCCCCTACCATCGGCTGGCGGCCGGGCTCCCCTGCCCGCCGGTCCTGCTGAAGACGTCCACCCGCGACGACCGTGTCCACCCCGGGCACGCCCGGAAGACGGCCGCGCGCATGCGCGAACTCGGCCTGCCCGTCCTGTTCCACGAGAACGTCGGCGGCGGCCACGCGGGCGCGGCCGACAACGAGCAGGCGGCTCACAACCGTGCGCTGGTGCACACCTTCCTCTGGCAGCACCTGGCACCACAGGAGCCGCCCGCCACGCCCTGTCCAGCGCGCGGCCTCGGCCCACCCGGCCTCCTCGGTTCACGGTGCCACGGCGAGGCGGTAGGCCTCGTCGTCGGCGGGGAGGTTGCGGTGAGTGTCCTCGGCGGGATCGCGCCGTCGGCCAGGACGAAAACACGGTCGGCCGCGTCCAGGAGGGCAGGGAACTGGGCGCGACGGAGTACTTCACCTCGATGGGTGGCTACCTGACCGGCCGGGCCTGAGCGACGGCCGCATACCACCGTCGGGCGTGACGGAACGTCCCGCGGCCTGGACGGGGCGCGGACATGGCCCCGTTGCCCGGCAGCCTCAGGC